>CAVOAJ010000051.1:0-9213 GCA_963693605.1 Dehalococcoidia bacterium
TTCCCGGACATGCAACTGCCGCTGCATGTCTTTGAGCCGCGTTACCAACAACTCACCGAGGAATGTTTGGAAGAGGATGAACCCTTTGGCGTCCTGCTGCTCCGCTCCGGCGCTGAGGTTGCGGACGTGGAGGCCCAACCCTATGCCATAGGGACCACCGCGCACATCAGGCAGTCAGAGCCCTTGGGTGGAGGACGCATGAGCTTGCTGGCGGTGGGAGGCAAACGCTTTAAGGTGCATACCTTCTTGCATGACCGCCCCTACCCCTCTGCGGAAGTAGAGTTTTTGGAGGACGAGTCTCCTGAAGACATCTCAGATGACCTGATCAAGGACCTTCAGCAAGCTGTGACTGCGTATATCCAATCATCGTCACAGGTTCAGAAGGACTGGGCGGGTGGTGAGTTGACGCTCCCTAACCAGCCCACGGAACTCTCCTACCTTGTGGCCCAGGCATTCCAAGGCGACAACCGTACCCAGCAGCGGTTTCTGGAAGCCGAAACCACAACCAGCCGATTGCAACTGGAGCTTGAGCAGGTAAAACAGGCGCAGGCCCAATTGCTGCGGAGGGCTGACCGCCAAGGGCCAGGGCGTGGGTTTAGCGCCAACTAACCGGTAGGCGCGTCAGCCGGTGAATCCATTAAGCCGCCGCTCTGCCATCAACAATGACACAATGCTCTTGGCGTCATTAAGCTCACCAGACCTCGCCATCTCCATGGCTTTGGCCAGGGGGACTCGCTCCACCTCAATGTCCTCATCTTCGTCAGGCGGCAGTGCGTCTTCAGTCAGGCCGGTGGCCAAGAATGCGTACATGCGCTCCGTCAGGATGCCCGGAGCCGTGTAGAAATCTCCAAGGAAATCAAGCGTGGCGGCGGCAAACCCCGTCTCCTCACGCAACTCTCTCTGAGCCGTCTGTATGGGTTTTTCCCCAGGGTCCATAACGCCGGCTGGCACTTCCAGTAAAAAGAGCTTTGGCGCACGACGGTATTGCCGTACAAGCACCACATTGTTGTCGCTGTCCACCGCCACAATGCTGACAGCGTCAGGATGCTCAACAATGTCTCGTTGCGCGGTGCCGCCATCGGGCAGGCTGACGATGTCCCTACGCACGTTGATGCGGCTGCCCTCGTACACGCGCTCGCTTGATACCGTTTTTTCAGGCTCAGGCACGGTGGTCCGTCTCTTGTTGGGCAGGCGCACCCGCTCCGCTATGGGGCTCCATGCCCCGGCGCAGCCGGTAGACCAAAGAGGCGTAAAACCGGTCAGGACTCCCTGCCCGGAGGAACTTGGCATACAAGGGGCTGGCTTCTATCCGCACAACATCCCCCGGCTGCAGCGGCCCGTCTGGAGACCCGTCCACACTGAGTGCGCCGTCCTGGTTGGACTCCAACACAAGCTCCACCACTGAATTCCTTGGCACCACCACTGCGGGGGATAGCGTTATGTGGGAGGCCACCGGCTTGATAAGGATGTCTGTTGACTCTGGATACAAGATTGGCCCTCCTGCGGAGAGGGCATATCCCGTACTTCCCGTTGCAGTGGCCACCACAACGGCGTCTGCCCTGTGCGTTGTGAGCTCCGCGCCGTTGACAATGGTCTTGAGTTGGACCATCCGTGACACCCCACCCCGGCCCACCACCACGTCATTGAGAGCATGAAGGGGGAACTTATGGCCTGCCCTCTCCCGTGAGGGCGCAACGTCCACTTGCAGCATGGCCCGTTCCTGCACCCACCCAAAGCCGGGTTCCAGGTATTTGGGCACCATCTCCAGAGCATCGGCAGGCTCAACCTCCGTCATGAACCCTACCTTGCCAAAGTTGACGCCAAGAATAGCGGCCCCTAAAGGAGCAGCAAACCGTACCGCCCGCAGAATGGTGCCGTCACCACCAACGGTTATGACCACGCGGGGCGGCTCATCCAGGGTCCGGTTGTCCAGCCCTTCAACAGGCCAGACGGCAATCGTCGACTCGATGCGCCTAGCCAGCGCCTCAGCGACAAGCTGCGCCTCAATGGACTGATTGTTATAGATGATGAGGGGGCGGTGTAATGCCATGGTATCCATCAATTTCGCGTCAGAGTGACAAAAGGACGCCGCCATTATAGTACGCGGTCGCCGTGCGCCGTCTTTTTGACTGCCCTCAACGCCATGAACACCCCATTGCCCTCCACTGTCATCAGATTCAATGACAACTGCACTGGATGAGGAGGCGGATGTGTTGCAACTCAAACAACCTGTCGCACTTATTATGACCGCGCTGCTGGCTGCGGCCTGCACTGCAACCGACACACCAACGCTGACCCCAAGTCCCACCTCTATCTCCGGCTCCCCTGCTGCCAGCCCATCTTCCTCCACTGACTCGCCGGGTGACATTGGCCCACTGGTACCTTCCGTTGCTCCTGACCCTGGTTATGAACAAGAACTGGGCCAGTCACGGGTGTCCACCTCTGGCTGGAAGACTGACTTCTCACGCCACACGGTGCCTTTCCGTGAGATCAGCTCCAACATTCGCAGAGACGGCATTCCATCAGTTGATGATCCCAAGTACGCCACGTTTGGAGAGGCCGACGGCTGGCTGGCAGACGTGGAGCCGGTCATTGCCCTGGACATCAACGGTCAGGCCAGGGCCTACCCCCTCCAGATTATGACTTACCACGAGATAGTGAACGATGTTGTGGGTGGAGTCCCCGTGGCTGCCACCTTCTGCCCTCTGTGCAATTCCGCCCTTGTGTTTGACCGGCGTTTGGGTGACAAGCTGTTCACCTTTGGCGTCTCAGGCAACCTGCGCAACAGTGACCTCATCATGTGGGACCGCCAGACGGAGACCTGGTGGCAGCAGCTCACAGGAGAGGCCATTGTTGGTGAGTTGGCGGGCAACCAACTCACGTACATCACCGCCACCATCACGTCATGGGGAGACTTCAAGGCCGCCTTTCCAGAGGGCGATGTCCTCTCCAGGGAAACTGGATTTTCACGCCCCTACGGCTCCAATCCCTACGTGGGGTATGACCGCGCGGACAATCCGCCGTTTTTGTTCAATGGTGAACTGGACGGGCGGCTCCTCCCCAAGGACCACGTGGTAGCCACCACGGTGGGAGACACAGACGTAGCCTTCCCCTTCCGTGTCCTGGAGGTTGAACGGGCGGTGAACTATAGCTCAGGCGGACAGGACATAGTGGTGTTCTTCCAGCCTGGCACAACGTCAGCCTTGGGGAGCAGCCTCATTGTCAATTCTAGGGATATCGGTTCAACGGGCGTGTTTGACCCGCGTGTGGACGGACGCAAGCTCACCTTCAGCCTCAACGGGGGCCGCATAGTGGACGACCAGACCGGCAGTCAGTGGAATGTCCTAGGTCAGGCCGTAAACGGGGAGTTGCAAGGAAGCCGGTTGCGAGAGGTGCTCCACGGAGACCATTTCTGGTTTGCGTGGGCCGCCTTCAAACCGGCCACCGTCATCTATCAGGGCAATTAGACGCTTCATCCCCTGGCAGTCTGTGTTGACGCTACCCTGCCGTCTCCCTATAGTGAGCTATAGCCAAGCACATGAGAGAGAGCGGCATGGAAGTAGTCCTCAGCGCCCCCCGAGGGTTTTGTGCGGGAGTGGTCAGAGCCATTGAGGTTGTGGACATCTGCCTGGAACGCTTCGGCAGCCCAACCTACGTGCGCCATGAGATTGTCCATAACCACTACGTGGTGGAGAGCCTCCGTCGCAAGGGGGCTGTATTCGTCGAAGAATTGGATGAAGTCCCGGACAATTCCACGGTTGTGTTCAGCGCCCACGGCGTGCCCCCCTCAATCTGGGAAGAAGCTAAAGCGCGGGGCCTCCACGTCATAGACGCCACATGCCCCCTCGTCACAAAGGTCCACCTGGAGTCGAAGAAGTTCTCAAAGAACGGGTACTCGGTGGTGGTGGTGGGACATGAAGGTCACCCAGAGGTCATGGGCACCATGGGCCAATCACCCAACGTATCTCAGTTGGTGGGCACCATGGAAGAGGCTGAATTGGTCCAAGTGCCGGACCCAGATAGAGTGGTAGCCCTCACTCAGACAACCCTCAGTGTGGAAGATACCCAGGCCGTGATGAACGTCCTCAACCGACGGTTCCCCAACATCACCAGCCGAAATGACATTTGCTACGCTACAACCAACCGACAGGCCGCGGCCAAGGAGCTTGCTCAAGTGGTGGACGTGGTCCTGGTGATTGGTGCCGACAACAGCTCCAACTGCAACCGGCTGCGAGAAGTGGCTGAGGCAATGGGCGTTCCCGCGTATCTTATTGACGGCCCCGACAGCCTGGACCCAAGCTGGTTGGAGGGAATACAGCGAGTGGGCATCACCTCAGGCGCATCCACACCTGAAACCTTATTGGAAGCGGTCATTGACCGGCTGGCCCCGGATAGCGTTACAACGCTGGAAGTCACCAGGGAATCTGTGGTGTTTGTCCTGCCCAAAGAATTGCAGACCCAAGAGGAAAAGTGGGCGCGCAATAAAGAATAGTCTCTGCGCCCAGATGTCCCTCCCTGTCCCAGCAATTGTGAGTTATACGGTGCGCGCGGCCTCAGCTATCGCATTGGCTGCTGCCTTCGTACCGCCCTCAGGCTGGCCGTTGGTGCCAATCCGTAGCTCACCGCTCTCCAGTACCGCCCACACGGATTTGGAGGCCACCTCAGCCGCATCATGTTCACCCAGGTAGTCCAGCATCATGCTGAGGGTCAGCACTTGCGATATGGGGTTGGCCAAATCCTTGCCGGCAATGTCCGGCGCAGAGCCGTGGATGGGCTCAAAGAAAGCGTGGTTGTCACCAATGTTCCCTGATGGGCAAAGGCCAATGCCGCCCACGGTTCCGCCACCAAGGTCGCTCAAGATGTCACCCAGTAGGTTCTCCATGACCAGCACATCAAACTGCTGTGGCCGCATGACCAGCGCCTGGGCAGCAGCGTCCGCATAGAGATAGCTGCGCTGAATGTCCGGGTACGTTTCGCCAACCTCATCAAAGATGCGACGGAAGAAGGCAAAGGTGCCCAGCACGTTGGCCTTGTCCACGCACGTCACACGCTTAACACCGTCGTCCGGTGCGCCGCTGCCCCGCTTGCGGGACTGCTCAAAGGCGTAGCGGACCACACGCTCCACACCAACGCGCGTCATCAGCATGGTGTCCGTTACAGCCCAATCATTGCCCACGGAACGGCCACGAGAGGCGTAAAGCCCTTCCGTGTTCTCCCTCACCACCAGATAGTCCACGTCACCCGGCTTGAGGCTCAGGGGCGCAGGTACATTGGGGAGCAGACGAATGGGTCGCGTGTTGGCGTACGTGTCTAGAGCCGGACGCAGCGTCCCCGCCACGCTTCCCGCCTCCGTGCCATCCCGCTTGTTTCTGACCCATGGCAGACCTGCGGGGCCCTTCATGGTTACGTCCGCGTCCAACGCAGCCTGCACCGTCTCCGGCGCTATGTTGGTCCCTTCCCGTTCATACAGGCCAGCGCCACCTTCACGGAACTCAATATCCAGGTGAAAGTCTTCCAGCCGTGATTCAACTGCCCTCAGCACGGTGAGAGATGATTCAACCAACTCCTCACCAATGCCGTCACCCTTGATGACGACGACCCGGTAGTTACGTGGCGTGCCTGAAGCAGGGGTGGTCATGCAATGGACTCCTAATTCACGTTGCTGGCAGAGACGAATGCTGAAGCGGAGCAGCCGCGTCAGCGTAAGGATACTCCAGGCCACGAGAGGCTTGTCCGTGGAGGAGGGCCATTGTCGCAATTCTTAGGTGCTACAATCAAGCCTCGCCAAGCCTGAAGTGTTGTGTGGCTATATTGAGCGCATGTTAACTGAAACAGAGTTACAAACTATTGAAGAGGCAGCCGTTAGGCTGGCTCGAGAATCTGGCAAAATTCTCATGGGCTACTTCCGCAAGCCGTTGGAAGTGTCCTACAAGCTGGAGAACCGTCGTAGCCCCGTAACGGACGCTGACCACGCCAGTGACGCCTACCTTCAGCAGGAGATAAAGCGCCTCTTCCCCAGCCACGGCATCATCTCTGAGGAAACCGAGGATGAGGATGGCGCGCCCCAAGATGCCGAGGTCATATGGATCCTTGACCCCTTGGACGGCACCAGTAATTTCATGAACGGTCTGCCGGTCTTTGGAGTCTCCATTGGTGTAGTGGAGCGTGGCAAACCGGTGGTGGCCGCCATCTTCCTCCCTTCCGTCACAAGCCTTGAGGGCAACGTCTATCACGCCAGGGCGGGCGGCGGCGCGTTCTGTGATGACCGGCGTCTTACCCTGGAGGATGGTCCACTGCCAACCAACAGCCTGCTGGTGGCAATGCCCTCTTTCTTTCTGCGTATGTTCAAATTCCAAGAACCCATCCGGCGGCACATAGGTGAAGTACGCTCCACCGGAAGCATTGCCCATGACATGGCCCAGATTGCGGATGGAGTGTTCCAATACGCCGTCCAGAGCCGCCCATGGATATGGGATGTCGCCGCAGGGGTGCTCCTTGTGCGAGAGGCAGGGGGCGAGGTAATGGAACTGCGAAGGCAGCCCAAACGATGGCTGCCCTTTGAGAATTTCGACAACACGCTGAATGGCCCCATGCCAACCGCCCAGTCACTACGCAAATGGCGTGAGGTGATTATCCCTGGCAACAAGGCTGCCGCTGTCTACATGTCCGAACGATTGAATATTCGTCGTAACCTGATGCTCAGGGCAAAGTTCCGCATCAGAGCTTGGCGGGAGCGGCGGCGGCAGAAACGTAAAGAAGAATCGGCCAAGTCGTCTGCCCCCACCTAGGGGTTCGCTCCCAACCCCCGCGATTAAAATTTGACGCTTTCATCCCACTGGTCTTGATGATGGACATCATCAACCTAGTCACTTGCCCTGAATATAGCTCCCTGCTTATGAAAGGCCAGAGAACACCATTGCACGGGTCAGCTTCTTTAGATGAGGGGCCAAGGAACGTCCCTGCGGCTGCGGGGCTCCGGCAAAATGGGGGTCTCAAGCAAGCGACTGGTCCGCGCCAACAGAGCGTTGACCTCATCAGCGGCCAGCATCTCACGGAGGGAAGCCGTGGCCTCTGCGTTGGGCGTTTCCAGGCAGTCCATCAGCTTACGGAGGTCTGCCTGAAGGATTTCAGGCACTGGTTGCAGGGCGAAGTCCCAAATAACGGTGCGCAGCTTATGCTCAGGGTGGAAGGTCAAGCCGTGGTCTATACCCCAGATGCCTCCGCTCAGCGCTTCAAAGCAGTGGCCGCCCTTCCTATCCGCGTTGTTCACCACCACGTCAAAGACAGCCAGGCGTAGCGCCTCATCCGGGTAGGCGTCTCTCAAGGTAAAGTACGTGGAACGGTCTACCGGCGGCACGTAGAGTTGAAGCGAACCGATGCCGAATTCGCCTTCACGTTGCACCGTGGGTGGGACAATATCCCATCCCAACAGATTGCTTACCTCGTAGCTAGAGCATTCCCGCAGGAACAACGTGTTTTCGGGGAAGTCCCATAGTGGCACCTCCCCCTGGCGTGGTTTATAGACGCCGTACCCATTACGCCCTTCCCAGGAGAGTTCCATCAGAAACGTGTAATTGGACGCGTTGGATATCAGCCATGACTCACCCATGACCGCTTCCTGGAGGAACGCAACGGCGTCAGTGTCCTGGGGGCGTAGGTTATGCGGCGCAAGCTTGGCCCTTGCGCGCTCAGAGATGAATTCAATGCGACGTTGTGACACCGGTAACGTCCTCAGCCATTGGCATGGCGTGGGGTCTAACGACGGCATCTCTATTCTATAGCATCAGTATGAGCGAGAAGCAGACAGAGGGAGCGCGCTACTCTTTGGCGTGGCCGTTGGTCAGCGCGCAGACGTGGGATTCGCCGTCGTTCAGAGGTGCGCCGCATAGTGGACAGCGGGGCCTCCCCGCAGCACATGCCCAGAATGCTTGGTCAGCCAGAGCGTTTATCTGTTGCGATGACATCCACACGGCCACAGTAGGCTGGGCAGCGTTAGCCCGCTCATGGGCCATAATCACATATATGTCGCGGTCCTTGTCATGGCCCAAGGCAAGTTGAGCAGCCTTGAAATCATAGTCCGCAGTGGCCTCACCGCCGGATGGAGGGTCGTCGCCAAAGTGCTGGGCCATCTCCGTGCGGAGGAGTTGCTTGATGGACAAGGCCAACTGATAGAGTTGCTCCTTCTCCAACCAGATTAACGCTGAACCGCGCTCAGCTTCTGTACGCAACCGGAAGTGACGCTGGCCTGCAGGCCCCACTGATTCAGCAGTTATCTGGTGGCAAGCACCAAGGTCATGCCTGGCCGATTCAAATTCATCTTGGTTCATAGTGACATCATCTGGAAATTGGTAGGCTTGGCAAACATTAGGAGATAAGAAGACGGGACAGTACGGATCCTAGTCTACGAACATGGCCCCTACGGAGAGCCCGTTGTGGATACGGTGGATAGCCTCTCCCAGCAGGCCTGCCACAGAGATAATCGTGATTTTGCCGTCCCGTTTGGTCACGTCAACGGCAATCGTGTCGGTTACCACCAACTCTTTGAGTGACGTGCTGTTGCTGATGCGCTCAACGGCGTTCCTGGAGAACACCGGGTGCGTACAGCAAGCGTACACCTCTTTCACGCCCTGCTCCTTAAGAGCATCTGCCGCGTTCAGCAAAGAGCCGCCGGTGTCCACCTCGTCGTCCATGAGGATAGCCGTTTTGCCCTTAACGTCACCAATAATGTTGAGGGTCTCGCTCGTGCCGTCATTGCCGGTGCGCCGTTTCTCAATAATGGCCAGGGGCGCTGATAAGCGTTCAGCAAAGTCCCGTGCGCGCTTGCTGATGCCAATGTCCACCGCAACCACCACAATGTCTTCCAACTTCTTCTCAGTGAAATACTCAGCAAGAATGGGGAGGGCCGATAATTCATCCACAGGAATGTTGAAGAAACCTTGTATCTGTCCTGCGTGAAGATCCACAGTCAGCACGCGGTCAGCTCCCGCCACGGTGAGCAGGTCAGCCACCAGGCGCGCGGTTATTGGCACCCTGGGTTGGTCCTTCTTGTCCGTGCGTCCGTAGCCGTAGTACGGAATCACAGCCGTGACCCGTCCGGCTGATGCGCGCTTGGCCGCATCAATCATGATCAGCAGTTCCATTACGTGGTCATTGGTGGGGGCAGTCAGGCCTTGAAGGAGAAAAACGTCCCGCTGGCGGACGTTTTCCATAATT
>CAVOAJ010000052.1:0-9205 GCA_963693605.1 Dehalococcoidia bacterium
TATGCCGCGTTGTTCACTAGTGTATCTATCTTGCCAAAGGCATCCACTGCCTGTCGCGCAACGTCATCAGCCACGCCGGGTACGCTGAGGTCACCGCCAATGCCCAGGAAGGGAGACCCCAATTCATCCTGAAGTTGGGCTGCTGTACGTTTCACCCTGTCGCCCTGAATGTCTGCCAAGACAACCTTGGCGCCCTCCTGGGCAAGCCGCTTGGCGATAACTCTACCTAATCCCTGCGCCCCGCCGGTGACGATGGCCACTTGGCCCTCGTATCGTTGGCACTGGCATGGGACTTCGTATTCCAACGACTTGAATTGCTGTGTCACGCGGCACCCCTTTTTCACTAGCTAACGCTGTAGGCCATGATGCAGGCCCGCTACGCAAACATGATTACGCCCCGGCCAACCACACCCTTGTCGAGGCCCTCATAAGCGTCGTTAATTTGGTCAAGGGTGTAATGCTGGGTCACGAGGCCGTCCAAATCCAGCTTGCCGGACTGGTAGAGGTCAACCATATGGTGCATATCCAGGCTGGGCCGAGAGGAGCCGTAATACGACCCTTTGAACGTCTTCTCGTGCCTGACCAAGGCCACCATGTCTATGGGCGCAGTGTCCCCAACGGGCGCAATGCCCACCATGACCACCGTGCCTCGCTTACCTGCCGCGTCAAAAGCGAGTTTGGCCGTCTCCGATGAGCCGAAGACTTCGAACGTATAGTCGGCTCCTCGTCCGCCGGTCAGTTCCTTGATACGCTTGAGCGCGTCCTCATTGGCTGGGTTGACCGAATCAGTAGCGCCGAAGCGCGTGGCGAACTCCAGCGCGGCGTCGTTGATGTCCACTGCAATGATTTTACCGGCGTTCAGCAGCCGCGCGCCCTGGATGACGTTCAGCCCCACGCCGCCGCAGCCTATGACAACCACTGTGCTTCCAGGCTGGACCTCTGCGCTGTAGAGCGCGGAGCCTACGCCCGTGGTCACGCTGCACCCAATGAGCGCCGCCACGTCCAGGGGAACGTTGTCTGCAATGGGGATGCATCCCGTTTCCGGCACCACGGCCTGCTCCGCAAAGCAGGCCACCTTGCCCATGTGGGCCACGTCTTTGCCGTTCACGTGGAGCCGAGAGGTGCCGTCGAACAGCTTGGCGCCGGTGGCAAAATGGGTATCACACAGGTTGGGATGGCCGGTAAGGCAGGAGGAGCAGTGCCCGCAGTGGGGGACGAATGAGAGGATGACGTGGTCACCCGGCTTAACGGTCGTGACCCCTTCCCCTATCTCCTCCACGATTGCTGAGCCCTCATGGCCGAGCACCGCAGGCAGGGGGATGATGGCGTGGCCCTTCATAAAGTGGAGGTCACTGCGGCATACGCCGGCGGCGGCAATACGCACCCGGACCTCATGGGCCTTGGGTGGGTCCAGCACCACCTCTTCAATGACCAAAGGCTTTCCAGTCTCATACAGAACGGCTGCCTTCATGGGGCCTCCACACTAGTTGCGAAATGGCTTGTAGCGGTCAACAACCGCAGTTGGCGAGCAGTAGGCTATCACAGTGGAGTAAAAGAATGAGCCGCTTCCTTGGAAGCGGCTCATTCTAATGATTCAGCAATGTCGCTGGCCTAAAGGCCTAGTTGGTTACCGGGAACGGCTGTTCACGGTAAAGGCAGGCCTCCGCCTCCGCATAGCAGGGGCATGGGATGCCGTGCCCGACTCTCTTGGAGTTCGCTCTTGGGGCGTTCGCTCCTGGGGAGATTGAGGCCTAAACTGCTCACCCTTGCGGCTGGTGTTCCATGGCTTACGAGTGAACCGGTGGCCCAGGCCCCGTTCAATTTCACGCCACTTCCGCTCTTCATCCGGTGAGATGAACGTTACGGCCTCTCCAGCGCGGCCCATGCGGCCTGTCCGTCCCACTCTGTGGGTGAAGAGTTGCTCTGAGTCTGGCAGGTCATAGTTGATAACCTGGCCAATACCCTCAACATCCAACCCTCGGGCGGCAACGTTTGTTGCAATCAAAATTGGCGCGGCGCCTGACCGGAACCCACGCATCACTTGTTCTCGTGCGTTTTGGCTAAGATTTCCTTGGAGCGCACCTACAGGGTAGCCCAATTGCTCTAGCTGGTCTGCCAATTTCTTCACGCCATGTTTGGTCTTGCCAAACACAATAACTGGGGCGTCATTACGCTGGTCAAGCAGCGTTTGGAGCGCGCCGAGCTTGTCGCTTTTCTGGATGGAATAGACCAGGTGCTCCACTGTGGGTAGCTCCTGCATGTCTGCGTCAACTTCCACCATTATGGGGTTCCGCAGATGCTTCGTGGCAGTCTTGGCCACCCACTGGGGCATCGTCGCGGAAAACAGCGCGGTCTGTCGGCTGGACGGCGTGTGCTCAAGGATAGCCTCAACGTCGTGAGTAAATCCTCTGTCCAGCATTTCGTCCGCTTCATCCAGTACCAGGAACTGGACTGACTCCAGCTTCAGGTCACCCTGCCGGAGATGGTCCAGCGTGCGGCCAGGAGTACCAATGATGATATGTGCGCCGCGCCTCAACGCTGAGCGCTCTGGCACCAATGAACGGCCACCATAGAGTAACGTCACCCGCAGACGGTGCGGTGATGCCATGGCCTCCGTGACTCCAGCCACCTGAATGGCCAACTCACGAGTGGGAACCAACACGAGCGCCTGGATCTTTGGAAGCGATGGGTCGCACTGTTCCACCATTGGGACTGCAAACGCCAAGGTCTTTCCAGACCCTGTGCGTGCCTGCCCTATCAGGTCCCGTCCATCTATCAGTTGGGGAATGGACTTCTCTTGGATGGGCGTGGGCTCAAATATTTTCATTCGAGCAATTGCCGCCTTGGTGATGGCGCTCAGAGCCATTCCTGGGAACACTGCAGCGCCCGCCTCGGTCTCACTTTCAGTGAATGGAGCAACGGCAGATTCTTTTACAGGAGAGGAGAAACCGATACGCCGTGCTTTGAAACACGCCGGACAGTACACAGGTCTGTCATTGCTTGGCCGAAAAGGGACGGTTGTAGAAGTGCCGCATTCAGCGCAAACGGCCTGATAACGCTGGGTACGGTCGGACGAACGCGGGCGAGTCGATAGAGATTCGAAAGACATACGAGTACAGACTCCTTGGTCTAAGGGGTGACACAGGTAATTCAGCGCGGGGCTAAAAAGGCCTAAAAGGCGAAGAAGCGGGAGGGCGATAATGGTCCGTTGCTGTGTGAAACCTTGCGCGCCAGTTAAGCGCGTGAACTGATTATACCAGAGATGCCAAGGGTCTGTACTGCTTTAGCTAACAGATTGGTACTATTAGTTGCTACCTGTGGTTCACGATAGCGCAATATCACTGTCGATTCATCATCAATGTGGCCGTGTTTTCAAAGTAATCAGTCATAAGAGCGGCATCTTCTATGGAGACGTCCGTGGAACGCACAGATGAGGTCATGTGAGCTACCCACGCATCCCGCTCCGCCTGGCCTATGGAAAATGGCATGTGACGGCGACGTAGCCTTGGATGCCCTCGCTCCAAGGAGTATTGGGGCGGGCCGCCCCAATATTGCGCCAGGAACAGGGCCAGATGCGCCTTGCCCGGCTCCAAGTCCTCTGGGTAGAGAGGCCTCAGGACCGAGTCCATCTCAACCAGCTTGTAGAACCTGTCCACTAGCTCAATGAAAAACGGCAAGCCGCCCACCCGTTGGTATAACGTAGCCTGTTCAGCGTTAGGGTTGCTGTCCTGCTGCACCATGCCTTCTACAGCCCTGCCAGGAATGAGTCCATTCGTCGCAGTGCCTCACGGATGTTCTCTTGTGAGTTGGCAAAGGAGATGCGCACGTACCCCTGGCCATATTCACCAAAGGAGGTGCCGGAGATTAAAGAGACTCCGGCCTCATTGAGCAACCGTTGCTCAAACTCTTGGCTCGTTAGCCCTGTGCCCTTGATACTGGGGAATGCGTAAAACGCGCCCAGGGGTGTTGGGCATGAAATGCCAGGCAGCTTGTTGAGACCCTCCACCAGGATGTCGCGGCGGAGCTTGAACTCCGCAACCATGCTTGTCACGGAGTCCTGGGGTGCCGTGAGCGCAACCATTGTCGCCATCTGGCCGAATGCTGGCGTACACGAAACGCTGTTGGTGACCAGGCGAGTGACCGGCTCCACCAGCTCATCAGGGAAGACGCCGTAGCCCACACGCCAGCCTGTCATGGCGTAGCTCTTGGATAGCCCATCAAGGATGACGGAGTTGCCCGTCATTCCGGGGAACTTGGTTATGGAGGTGTGCTGGCCTTCGTAATAGAAGTCTTTATAAATCTCATCACTCAGCACCACTGCCCCATTCTTAGCAGCAAGCCGGGCAATAAGCTCCAGCGTGCTCTCCGGCATAACGCTGCCGCAGGGGTTGTTGGGTGAGTTGACGATGACCAGCTTGGTCTTGGACGAGAAGAGTTTCTCAATTTCAGCGGGGTCAGGGTTGTAGTCCAGCTCCTCCCGCAGGGGCATGGGGACAGGGGTGGCACCGGAGAAGCGAATCATGGACTCATAGATAGGGAAGCCGGGGTTGGGGTAGATAACCTCATCACCCCCTTCACACAGGGCAAGGATGGTGAAGAACATGATGGGTTTTGCCCCAGGCGTTATCACCACGTTATTGGCGGATATCTCATACCCCTGGCGTACGCTCATGTCCGCCGCAATGCACGCACGCACCTCCGCAAGCCCCGGTGACGGCGTGTAGTGGGTGTACCCGCTATCCAGCGCGTCCTTGGCTGCATTGATGATGTGCTCCGGCGTATCAAAGTCCGGTTCACCTATGCCAAGGAAGACTATTGAGCGGCCCTGGGCTTCCAGTGCCTTGGCGCGCGCCAGCACTTCAAATGCTGTCTCTGTACCTAGAAGCGACATGCGAGATGCGAGTTTCACGTGAGGTTGCTCCAGACTCTAGAGTGCCTCGCATGATACTTGGTTGTCGCTCAGACGCAAGAATCACAGCGGGCCAGACGGTTCTTGCGTCTTCGTGATAATCTTGTGCGCGAGGCGGCGCAGACACTACTGTGCACCGCCCTTTCCAGGAGGAACAATGACTCGCACAAACAACCCACTTCAGTTTGGCATCACCGTAGGTGGACGAAGTTTCGATTCAGCCGTGGCACTCTGTAAGGCCGCCGAGGACGCCGGCTTCACATGGGCAGCGTTCACTGACAGGCCGCCAGAGCCATCGTTGGAGGGCTGGACAGAGGCAACAGCCGTGGGCATGGTGACCAAGAAGATCATCATCACGCATTCCACGCTGAACGTACCTTTCCGTAACCCTGCCCTGCTGGCCAAGATGGCGGCCAGCCTTGAGAAGATCATTGGCGAAGGCCGAGTTCGCCTCACCCTTGGCGCGGGTGGCGTGGCACAGCCCCACCATTACACCTCTTACGGGATTCCCTTTGGTGAGCCATCGGAGCGGTTTGCTGGCGTGCGAGATGCGGTGGCCATCATGCGTGGCCTTTGGGCAAATGAGACCTTCAGCTATGAAGGCAAGGTCTACTCCGTAACTGACGCCAGCATAGGCGTGCGCCCCGCCAGCGGCAGTATCCCGGTGTGGATTGGCGCGCGCATGCCTGGCATGATGAAGTACTCAGGCCGTGCAGGTGATGGCTGGATAAGGAACGGCGGTTGGCCAGCCTCCATTGAGGAACTGCAAGGCTACATACAACTGTTAGAGGAAGGCGCGCAGGCAGCAGGCAGGGACCCCATGACGGTGCGCCGGATGATTAACGGGAGCGCGTTCATTGGTGAGGTGAAAGCAGACGACCCTCAGGCCCCCAACCTTGGTGGCAGCGCCGCGCAAATACTGGAGATTATTGAACAACACCGCAATGAGGGCGTTGACGCCTTCCAGGTGCGGTTCCCTGAGGACACGCTCATGGAGCAGGTGCAGCGCTTCGGTGAAGAGATCATCGCCAAGGTGTCGTAGCGTTCAGGCAAGCCTGGATAGCGACCGGACCTTGGTTGCTTCACAGCCGTTAGCTATATTGTTCACCCGCATGGTGTGCCTCTCCAGTGACTATGCTCACTAGGCACACCATGCGGACAGGTCACGCCTAGCCAGTAAGGTAGTCCTCCGCTGACAGGCCAAAGAAATCGATGACGTTCTGCGCCGCCAGCAGGCGACGCTCCTGGTCCGACAACGGCGCGGTAAAACGCTCCAATGCTGGCACGCTGTTTGGCCATTCGCATTCAATATGCGGAAAGTCCGTGGCATAGATGATGTGGTCAAGGCCAATGCGGTGCCGCAGCTCCAACGCAACGGTCTCCGGAGCTTGAACGCTGAACCAGAACTGCTCTCGCACGTAGTCGCTGGGCATCCTGGGTAACGGCTTTACGCCCAAGTAGCGCTCAGACCAATGACGGTGCCGCTCATACCAGAAATCCGCCTCTTCCATCCAATGCGGCACCCAACCCAACCGCGTCTCTGCAAAAAAGATGCGTAACGCAGGGAAGCGGTCAAACACACCAGATAGGATCATCTGGCTGAAGGTCATCCCCGGCGGCATGCCGTGGAAGGCCAGCCAATCCACCAGACCTCGACCCATCTTGCTCAGTACCTCAGGGTCCTCATTGGGATACCTGAACGTGGGGTGAGAAGCCCGTGGGCCAGTCCGGTCCATGCTCACATGAATCGTAATCGACATCTTCATGTCGAGAGCCGCCGCCCAGAACCTGTCATCCTCCGGTAACGGACACGCGCTCCCGTTGGGGTACGCGCCAAGCAAGACGCCCTTGAGCCCGGCGGAGCCGCAATACTCCAATTCAGCTATGGCGTCGTCCACAGTGGACCAGGGGATGACCCCCAGGCCAATGAGACGGCGAGGGTCCACGGAACAGTATTCTTCCGCAAGCCACCCGTTATAGGCGCGCACTGCGGCGGTATACGCGCGTGACTTGGGATGCTTGCCCAGAGCCTGGGGCCAACCACCATGTTGGGATACAGCACTTCAGCCGCGCACCCGTCCTGGTCTTGCTCTCGCAGTCTCTGCTCTGGAGGGCCGACTCCTGCCGTGTCCTCAACCTTCACGCCAAAGGGTTGCCAGTCCTCGGCGCTCCGTCCCCCGCGCAGGTCTATGTAGTTCACCTTCTGGAGCGGCACGCCTTCAATTTGCAACGCGTCACCACCGTCCGGGTGCTCCACTGTGTGCGGCATGAGGTGGCGGAGTTTGGCTGGCACGCGGCCGGTCCACCGCTCAGGCAGCACCTCCAAATGAGAGTCACCGGAGATGAATGCGTAACCACCCTTTAACCCTGACTTATTTCCATTCATGGGTCCTCCAAAGCATAAACGCCCGTTTCATTGCGGCCACATAGTACTCAGAGCCGCACGCCATAGCAATTCCAAGCGCCTGAGAAGCCAGTCACGGGTTCATCACAAGGAGAGTCTGCGTTTTCACACGGCCTTCACAGTACAGCGGTAGAGTGGTCTCAGGCGGGAAGGGACGGGGGTGCGCCCCCTCCACCAGAGAGCCCAGACCAGTCTAGGAGGTGCAATTTGCTGAGGCGCGGTGTTCAGTGAGAGCCTCTCCAACGCACGTCCGTCCATCCTCAAAGGAGGAGCGTATCGGAAACGTCTGTGAGGCGACTGAGAGCCGAGAGTCCCGTCCTTAAGTGCCATGAGCCCCGAGTGGGTCGGTGCACAATCCGGTAAAGCATATCGGGAGCAGCAACGGGACCAGAGGCGGAAGGTACAATTTAGGGTATCCATCAATGCCGGAGAGGCCGAAAGGTCGCTCCGGCGCTTTGTATGTGAGGCCCACGCCGCCCTACCGGTTGGCGTATGCTGTTACGGTGGCCCGCTGGCGACGGGAAGTGAGGTATATATGGCAGCCCCCTATAGCTTGCATGATTTCATCAGTGGAATGGAGGACTTGCTCCAACAAGGCGTGGATGAGCGGACCCTGCTTGAAACAGGAGCCGCCCTGCTGTCCCGCTTGGTGAACAACCCCCTTGCCGTGCCTCCTGAGTACCGGGTGCCTGCGATTAACGGAAGGCTCCCCAACCATGCAACCTACCTGTTACACCTCTCTCCCACCGGAATGAGCGTGACCGCCGTTGTATGGGGGCCAGGGGACCAAGCCCCGCCCCATGATCACCGCGCCTGGGGCCTAATTGGCGTGGCGGCCAACCAGATACAGGAAACCCGCTACCGCCGCCTGGACAACGAAGCCGACCCAGACATGGCGCAACTGGAGTTGAGCAGCGTACAAATCCACAAGCGGGGGGAGGTCTCCATCCTCTGGCCCGGTGTTGATGAGATACACGGAATGAACAACCCCACCACGGAGAACACTGTTGAGATTCACGTCTACGGCAAAGACATGAAGGGACTGCAACGCACGCGCTTTGACCCAGACACGGGCGCAGTACGGCCCTTCATCACTGACCGATACGACAACGATTAACCACAGGCGTACATTCATCCATGGCCCAACCACTATCGCCCAAAGACCTCCACGCCTTGCTGCAGGGACAGGTTCCTCCGGCCCTGCTGGACGTGCGGGAGCACGGTGAGTACAACACCGCCCACATCTCCGGCGCATCCTCCTTACCTCGGCGCCTTCTTGAATCTCATGCAATGAGGCTGGCGCCTTGCCTGAGCACCGCCACGGTGGTCTATGACGACGACGGTCGCCGTGCAGCTCTGGCCGCCACTACTCTGGAGCGCATGGGTTACACCAACGTCTCCGTGCTGGCAAATGGACTCATCCGGTGGGCCAGTGACGGCTTCAACACAGAGTGGGGCGTAAACGTCCCCAGCAAGGCTTTTGGTGAGCAGGTGCTGACATCACGGCACGTGCCGGAACTGACTCCTGTTGAATTGCATGAATGGATGGAAAAGGACGAGCGGTTTGTCCTTTTAGATGCCCGCACTCCTGAGGAGCACCGCCAGGCCACCATACCTGGCAGCCGCAGCGTTCCAGGCGGTGAACTGGCCCTCCGTATCACAGGTATCGTGCCTGACCCGTCGACCACCATCGTGGTCCACTGTGCGGGCCGGACTCGCAGCATCATTGGCGCGGAGACCCTCCGGGGCGTGGGTTATGAGAACGTTTACTGTCTGAAGAACGGCACCATGGGCTGGTTCATGGCCGGCTTTAGCCTAGACACCAGCTCCACCCGGGTAGAGCTGGTTCCGCCATCCCCTGAACATGTCCCTGACTTGGAACAACAGGCACG
>CAVOAJ010000053.1:0-9122 GCA_963693605.1 Dehalococcoidia bacterium
TAGGCGGCTTATTGAGCGGTGTCTTCTGGGTGGTCATACGAGAACATCTGCCTGATGCGCTACTTCCTCGGACCGCACTCGCGGGTGCCATTGCGATGCTTGTTGGGAGTTTCTTCGTCATCGAAGCGTCCAACACTGACTTCATGCTTTTCACCCCAGTCGCTTTCAACGTTGCCATGTTCATGCTCCTAATAGGGCTCAGCGGGTCTGCTACCGCTATTGGAGACTCAGTCCTGCAACATCGTTTGCCAACCGGGGCCCAGGCAGGAATTGCTTACGGCCTCCTCGCAGGAATCGTCGCTATTCCAGCAGTTATGACAATAGTCTCAGCTTACTTCGTGGAAGGCGCATTTGTTCATAATCCGCCAAGGGCCGTTGGGGTCTTCTTAGGAGTCGCTGTGGTGGGTACGCTCTTGACCTGGGCTCGGTATACTCCATGGCGGATGCCTTTATCCATCAAACTTGGGCGGTGGACGGGGACATTCGGTTTAGGCGGCATGTTGGTTTTCGGGCTGCTTCAACTCATGAGTGAATTGAGCGACATTTTTTAAACTCCGCGACGGAACACCGTAGAGGCGCGCCACGCCTACGGCTCTATATCTGTCTCGCCGCCGTTGAGCGTGGCGAAGAACTCCTGCATGGACTCAAAGTAGTAATCCACCCAACCCTGCTCGTAATTGGGTCCCTGGCCGTCGGGGATGTCCATGTGCACTAGGGTGAGCAGCGTGCCGCCACCCGCCTCTGTTAGCAGCACCTCCAGCCTGGAGTCAGACGCGCCTTCGGGGAAGTCTGTCGTGCGCCACGCCTGGACGATGCGCTTGTGGGGTTCCAGTTCCAGGTTCGTACCTTCTATGTAACCGTCCCACGCCGTGAACTTGCCGCCCAGCTTTGGGTCAACTATGGCCTCACCGCCAGTGAAGGCGCTGTGGTCGTCGCCGTTAAGCCACGCATCGTAGACCTGTCGTGGGCTGGCTGGCAGCATGGTGGAGACTTCAACGGAGTCTGACATGGGTGGTACTCCTCAAGCGTGGTGGGGACGTGTCGTCCACTATTCAACAACGATTGAGACTGACGTGCAATCAACTTTGTGCGAAAGCTATGAGTTTTCCCAATACGCCTGATAGCTGAACGACCGTTTCGACCATCCCCCTGGCCCCCTTCCTGGCCAGGAAGGGGGTACTTAAGAAAAAAGGCGGGGGGCACCCCCCCAGCCCCCGGCAGAGGGACGATGCCCTCTGCGCTCCCGTGCTCCTTGGGCGAAGCCATTGCTCTACGTAAATTAAACGAGGGTGGGTGCGGAAAGCCCGGCAAACAGCAGTGGCTTTGCCGCTCAGCTATAATACGGCCTGACTCACTCGCATAGCCTCTGCTTGAAAGGCCCCATGGCAACCACACCTGACGCGATAGCCAAGAAGCCGGTCTTCTACGGCTGGTACGTAGTGGCCGCTGCCTTCTTCATGGCGTTTATGGTGGTGGGCTCGCGACAGAGCATCGGCCTGTTCATGGACGTCTGGGCTGAAGAGTTCGACGTCAGCATCGCAGTCATATCGGCCGCCATATCCATTGGGTTCGTCGTCAACGGGCTGGCGCACCCCATCATGGGCAAGCTGACGGACAAGTTTGGCGGGCGCAAGGTCATGGCAATCAGTATGCTGGGCCTGGGGCTCACCACCGGCCTATTGGCCCTGGTGCCGAACGTCTATCTGCTCATGGGCGTCTACGGTTTCCTGATGTCCTTTGCCATGGCAGGCGTCCTGTTCACGCCCATAACGTCGGTTGCGTCCCGGTGGTTCCGCAAGAAACGTGGCACGGCCATGGGGCTCCTGGCGGCGGGCGGGTCAGCCGGCGGCATGCTGCTGGTGCCGTTCCTGGCGTACATCATGCTGCTGACAGACTGGCGCGTCACCCTGGGCGTAGTCGCTGCGGTGATGTCGCTACTCGCTTTCCCTGTGCTGGCGTTAGTGGTGCGGAACGACCCCAAGGAGCTTGGCCTTCAGCCCGACGGCGAGACCGACGCTGACGGTGGCGCAGCGCGACAGGCGGCCCTCAGGGGCGGCCCATTGGCCAACGACAACTGCTGGCAGTGCTCGTTCCGGTCCGCGCCCATGTGGCAGATGATGCTAAGCTATGTGGTGTGCGGCATCACAACGGGGGTCATAGGCGTGCACTTTGTGCCGTTTGCCGTGAATGGGGGGATTGATAAGGGAACGGCGGCGCTGGCCTTTGGTCTGCTCAGTGGAGTGAACCTGGTTGGCGTGGCCGTTGCCGGAGCACTGTCAGACCGCATGCGTCGCAAGGACGTGCTGGCCGCCGTTTACTTCATCAGGGCAGTGGCTTTTGTTTGCTTGGCGTTCTTACCGACCTCCATGGGGCTGTGGCTTTTTGCAGGGATAGCGGGAATTTCATGGTTGGCCACGGTGCCTCTGACCAGCTCTCTTGTTTCCGAGGTCTACGGCGTAAAGAACGTTGGCATCCTGGCGGGAGTGCTTACGATGGTGCACCAGTTTGGCGGAGCGGGCGCTGTCTTCATAGCGGGCGTGATATTCACCGCCACAGGCTCCTACACGCCAATCTTCATCGCATCGATAGCGCTGCTGGTTGGAGCCGGGTTCCTGAGCCTAACGGTACGGGAGCGCGCCTACTCCTCTCGCTTTCAACCTGCCTTCACCGCTCCTAAAACGGCCTAACACCTCATGCCGCTCCTCTCGATAGCAGGTCACCATAGCGACGTCAGCGACCCCACGCTGCTCCAATGGATTGTTGAGAAGTTCACGGACGTTGTGAACGTTGCGCCGTTGGTGGTGGTCATCATCATTGCCATAATCGTGGTGGCGATGCCCGTTGCCATACTCACGCTGGCGCTCAGGGCTAGACGGGCGTCGTAGACAGACAGCGTGTGCGCTGTCCTCTCCCACGCACATCACCGAACAAAGTGAGTCCTCAAACCAGTGCTCATGGTACGATGCCGCGCGGGAAACGTAAGCGTCTGTGGTCATGTACGTAGGAGGTAGAAGTGTCCGGTGTTTCCAAGATCAATTGGTTTGTTCGGGGTGTTGCGGCCCTTGCTGGCTTGATGGTGTTAGTGGGAGCCTGGTTCGCAACGGTCGACCTCGGCACCGCTACTCCGGACTCCTTCGCTTTCAGAGGGTTTGATGCAGTCGCTGCGTTCTTGTACGTAACCGTCGCCTTCTTAATTTTGCACAGCCAGCCATCAAACAGAATCGGTGGCGTATTTCTCGGAATCGGACTGTTCTCCGCGTTCTATTGGGCATTGTCTCAGTATGGTCAAGCTGCTCTATTGGGCGGGACGGTGTTACCTGGCGGGGAGTACGCGGCCTGGTTCCAAGCCTGGGGATGGCTCTTTCTTATGGTCCCGCTAGTCGGTTTCGTTCCCGCTTTGTTTCCTCATGGTCAATTCCAGGGTCGATTTGGCAGGGCGTTGTTCGCGACGGGAGTTTTGACCATTGTTGTCGGTGCGTTGGGGATCGCAACGCGCCCCGGTCCGTTTGCGGACGAGGCCGCATACGCTGTGAACCCGCTTCCTGTGGCATTTCTTCCTCACGACGCACTCGATGCTGCCACCTACCTTCTATTAGCCACAATAGCGGTTGGCGGAGTGGCGCTTTTGGTCAGGACATACCGTAGCGGAGGAGCGATTGAGCGTCTGCAGATTAAGTGGTTGCTGTCTGCTATCACATTCTTGGGCACAATCTTCGCGACGGTCATGGTCCTCGTCGTCTTTGCGCCAGAATGGCTAGAAGAGAGACGACAGATTCCGGAGATATTGGTTGTCATTGGAATTCTCACGATACCTGCATCAATAGGGTTCGCCGTAACGCGGTATCATTTGTACGATATTGAGGTTGTTATCAATCGGGCAGTCGTCTATGGCCCGTTAACGGCACTGGTGGCTGCATCCTACGTTGGAGCTGTCCAACTCTCAAGATTGTTATTTGTTGCGGTAACGGGCGAACGTTCCGATTCTGAATTGCTCCTGGCCACGTTGATTGCGGCTGCCGTGTTTTGGATTGTTCGAGCAAGGACGATTGGGCTCGTCGATCGCCACTTCAAAGACCCCAGAGAGCCTGCCAAGGACCTTCGGGTTCTTCAAGGGAACATCCGCCAAATGTCCCAAATCATTGAACCAACGGCTGTCAGCACGGTGCGGTTGACAGAATACGTGCTCACCAATTGTGTCTCCGCGTTCGACGCTGAGGGGGGCCGGGTAGATTTTCACCCAGGACACGGACCGAAGACCCCGATTGTTGTTGGGCCTATCACCAGCAACCCACCCATTTCATTAGACATCACCCATAACGGCACTGTGCTAGGTAAATTGCAGTTAGGACACCGGGAACTCGCTAGGGCATACAGCCCACGTGACACGACGCCTTTGATGGAAACTGCGGCCATGTTGGCAGAGGTACTTTTCCGCAAAACAGACAGCTCGCCGGTTGGACGCCGTCGCCCAGCCCGTACACGCTCCGCGACTGACTAAGTGGTCCAATTGCGGGACATCGCTCACTCTGAATATGTGAAAAGTCGCGCCCATAACGGCTCTCTGGTTATCAGTGAATCACGCTCCCCTGCTATAATGGCAGCGTATGCCCGATAGTGACGCCATCCTCCAGGGATTGAATCCCGCTCAACGAAAGGCTGTCGAGCACATCGACGGCCCTTTGCTTATCGTGGCGGGCCCCGGCAGCGGCAAGACCCGCGTCATCACCCACCGCATCGCCTACCTTGCGCAGACCACCGGATTATCGCCACGACGCATCTGTGCCGTGACGTTCACCAACCGCGCCGCCAAAGAGATGCGTAACAGGCTTGAGCGGGTCATGGGCCCTCAGGCCCAGCAGGTGACGGCCTCCACATTCCACGCCCTCTGCGCCACCATCCTCCGCCGTGACGGCGAGAGCATTGGCATTCCCTCTGACTACGTGATATTTGACGATGGTGACCAGATGGACGCTATCAAACGCTCCATGGAAGCGGCGGAGCTTGACCCCAAGAGGTATCCACCTCGCAGCCTGCTGAGCGCGGTGTCGTCCGCCAAGTCGCAACTGATGAGCCCTGAAGCATATCTGGCACGCGCCAAGAGCTATTACGACGAGATTGTGCAGCGCGTTTACGCGGAGTATGAAGCGCTCTTGCGCCGCAGCCAGGGCCTGGACTTTGATGACCTGCTGGCCAAGACCGCCAAGCTCTTCAAAGAGGTGCCGGACGTAAAGGCCAAGTACCAGGACAGGTTTGTCCACCTGATGGTGGATGAGTTCCAGGACACCAACATGGCCCAGTACCAGCTAGCCAAGGACATAGCGGGCAAATACCAGAACATTTGCGTGGTGGGTGACCCTGACCAGTCAATCTACTCATGGCGGAACGCAGACCTGCGCAACATCCTCAGCTTCCAAAAGGACTACCCAACGGCCGAGGTGGTGAACCTGGACCAGAGCTACCGCTCCACCAAGACCATCCTCCAGGCCGCCCGTACCGTGATTGCGGTGAACACGCAGCGGCTGGAACAGGAGCTGTGGACGGATAACGAGCAGGGCGAGCCCATTGTGATGGCGGAGGCGTACAACGAGGAGGACGAGGCCCAGGAGGTACTGAAAGAGGTGGACCGTCTGTGTCGCACCGAAAAGTACAGCCTGCGAGACTGCGTGGTGGCCTATCGCATCAACGCACAGTCGCGGGCCTTAGAGGAGGCGTGCCTCCGGTACGGCATACCGTACAGGCTGATTGGCGGCGTACGCTTCTATCAACGTCGCGAGGTCAAGGACTCGCTGGCCTACCTGCGCCTCCTGCAAGACCCTTACGACGAGATTAGCCTGGCGCGAGTAATCAACGAGCCGCCAAGGGGCATCGGCAAGAAAACGTGGGATGACTTCACACGCTGGACCAAGCAGCAGGACATCCCCATGTACGCGGGGTTCCAAGTGCTGGCCGGTGACGACGAGCATGGCCCGTCAACAGACCACCCCTTTGGCGCACGTCAGGCTCAGTCCATGGTGGACTTCCTTCAATTGCTGAACGGTCTGCGCACCGACGCCGCTGAGATGGACCTGCCGCACCTGATAGACGAGGTGCTGTCACGCTCCGGCTACCGCGCTCACATGATGGAGTCAGACGACACCGACGTTGATGAGAGGCTGGAAAACCTCAAGGAACTGCGAGGCGTGACTGCTCCGTACGCGGACATGCCCGCCTTAGAGGGGTTGCGAGCGTTCTTGGAGAACTCGGCGCTGGTCCAGGACCAGGACGCCATTGGTGAAGAAGAGCAACAGTACTTAACGCTCATCACGCTGCACCAGATCAAGGGGCTGGAGTTCCCTGTGGTGTTCATGGTGGGCATGGAGGAGGGGCTGCTGCCCCACACGCGCTCCATGGATGACCCCACCCAGCTTGAAGAGGAGCGCCGTCTGGCCTACGTGGGCATGACTCGTGCCAAGGATAGGCTCTACCTGCTGCGCGCATTTCGGCGGCGGGTCATGGGCAACACGGCTCCCGGCGCACCATCCCGGTTTCTCAACGCCGTCCCCTTACATCTGGTGTCGCCCGGCATAGGCGTGAAGGCCAAGGTGAGACCCGCGCCCGTTGTCTACGACCGCTGGAAGACCACCAACGTCGACGTGCCCGTCAACGTCGCTCCGCCGTTCAAGGCAGGCGACAAGGTCAGCCACGGCAGCTTCGGGCAAGGCATCATCGTTAGCTGCAATCCCGCTGGCGGCGACTTTGAGGTGACTGTGGCGTTCCTGGGCGAGTCCGGCATAAAGCGGCTCCTGCACAGCTTTGCGAAGCTGGACAAGGTAAGCTAGGGGCCATGGCCAACCTTGATGCCAATCCATCGCTATCCATCGTGATACCCGCGTACAACGAGGCGGAGCGCATCCGGCCCACGCTGGAGGAGTACTGCGCCTTCTTTACGGCAAGCCACGGCGACGCCTTTGAGGTGGTGGTGGTGCTGAACGGCTGCGTGGACAACACCCGCGCCGTGGTGGAGAGCGTCGCCACGCAATACCCGCAGGTGCGACTGCTGGAGTTCACGGAGCCTCTTGGCAAAGGCGGCGCTATCTACGAAGGGATGCAGGACGCGAAGGGCGACAAGCTGGCGTTTGTGGACGCGGACAACATGGTGCGCCCCCCTGAGACGGCCAAGCTCATTACCGCGCTGGACGACTACGACGTGGCGATAGCCAACCGCTTCGGCCCTGGGTCGCAGACGGGTGGGCAGTCGCTGGGAAGGCGTGTGTCGAGCAAGCTGGTGCGACTCTGGGTGCGGGTGCTATTGCGGATGCCCTTTCAGGACACGCAGTGTGGGGCCAAGGCGCTACGCGCCAACGCCTGGCGGACAGTCGCGCCCCTCATCCACGAACGAGGGTGGACGTTTGACCTGGACATGCTGAACGCAGCGTGGCGGCAGAAGCTCACCGTCACGGAGGTGCCGGTGGCGTGGCAGCACGTGGAGGAGGGCTCCAAGGTGCGCGCGCTGGACGCTGGCAAAGAGATGCTGTTCGCTAGCTTCAGGATACGTAGACGGCGGTAGGGGTCTTTTCACGTTCCCGCATTTGGAGCTCCATTTACGTTAGAAAACCGGCCGTATTGGGGGATATATATCTCATACCGGCAATAAACCACAGCGCGCAGCAATTGCTGTGCGCCACCATCTAAGCCTGGATCAGATCACCATCCCATTTAAGAGCGTAAGTCGAACACCGCACCTAACGACCTAGGCATGCCAGATGTGTTAGAGGTGTGGATTCCAAAATGTGCACAGATATTCGGGATTTTAGGTTTCCTGGATCGCGCATCCACCATCGTTTCAAGAGTGACGATTCGCCCTCCCAAAGTTCGTGCTTGGGCGATTAACCACAAGTCCGCCCCTTTAAGCGACTCGGCTACCCGTTCAGGCGGATATCGACCAGCCACGTATGCAGCGATTTCCCCGTATGCTTCCTGCACATCCCTATCTGGGGCGACCCACAAAGGCTCATTCCGTCGAGCCTTCGCCCATGCTGACAGGTCATCAGTTGAATGGTCAACCAGTTCGCCATAAACGAGGGTGGAGCTGGCGACCACGAGTTCGCTCGATTTTCGGTCTATTAATTCCCAAAACCCAGGGGCAATATCGAACCCATAAGCGCCATTTTTCGCCTCAATAAAAGTATCGGAATCCATTCAAAATTCAGCCATTAGTGAATGTCCGTCCCATATAGCTCACGCGCAACGCCGCCCAGTGTTTGGACCCGGATGTTCAGTAAACCTGCGGCCTCTCTATATGGCAGGCGGCCTTCGGAAACCGCTGAAACAACGCTTGAGGCAAACAGGCGACTATTCCGAACGAAGAACGTCGCATAAAAGGATCCGCCGTCACTATCAGGAGCTTGAGCCGCCCCATTTGAGTATCTACCAAAATATGCTCGGTATTGATCATCACTTATTTTGTCCAGATCGCGCGCGCGCCGCATTGCAGCGAGTCTGCTCGCCCTGTATCGAGCGGTAACCGCATTTATGTTGTGCTGAACACTCAACTCGTCATTCCATTGATTGAGGAAATTCATCCGAGGCATAAGTGTCTCTGCAGTCACTTGGTCGCATACGCTTTCGATCTGATTTTCTTGGCCCCCGGTACGCGCCCGGTAGTCGAGGTTCGAGACTCCGCTGACCCCGAATATCAGATGCGCCAATTCATGTATAAACGTAAATATCTGCGCGCCCATACCATCCTGGGCATTAATAAAGATCAGTGGGGCAAACTCGTCTGTAATAGCAAATCCCCTGAATTCGTCAACGCTAAGGCGTCGAGTATTGTTCATTAGAGCGAACCTGCTCCGCATGACAATCACGCCCTGAGCTTCGATATTGCGGGTTAGATTACGGATAAATGTTTCGCGGTCAGGAGAGGTACGTGCCAGGTCTCGTACGTCAAAGAGGTCATCTATCAAGTCCGCAGCCATTTCCACGGAAGTCTCAATCGGATAAACGCCAATGAAATTCAATGGGTTTGCGCCTTCTGCTTCTAGGTACTCCCTGTACCACTCCTGCTTAATGACCGCGTCATTGACCACATCAATGAATTCCCTGCTCGGTGGGCCGTAATCACGTTGACCAACGGTACGGAA
>CAVOAJ010000054.1:0-8883 GCA_963693605.1 Dehalococcoidia bacterium
ACCAGTCCGCTGACCAGCACAGCCGCCACCAAGCCAAGCGCGAGCCACACCAAGAGGTCGCTGTCACCCTGGCCAATGGCGTCGTCAATGATGCTTCTGACGAGGAGCGGCGGCGCAAGGCCCAGCAAGGAGGTGATGGCCACGGTGATAATGATGAGCACCAAGCGCCGCCAGTAGGGTGTCAGGAACCCCGCAGTGCGGCGCAGATTGAGCCCTCCCATCGCTGTGGTAGAGATTATGGGCTCTATGCCCCGGTGTCCGCGCATCAGTAGCTTTTGCCTTTCACCGGGCCACCGCTGTTGTTAGTGACTCCAGCAACTGGCGAGAGGTTAGCGTGATTTCATCAATCGCTGATTCAAACGCTGCCGTATTTGCCTGCGACGGCTTGCGGTAGCCGCTTATCTTCCGCACAAACTGGAGTGCTGCCGCCCGGACATCCTCGTCGGTGGCCGGGGTATCCGCAGACCGCAGCACTTTTATGCTCCGGCACATATGCATGCTCCTCGCACAAGGGGTGTTACTGGGGCTCTGGTGGCTCCCAGTTACTATCAGTTTACATCTTCGTAGTAGCGGGGAACGGGTCAGCCGGCCAAATGCTCTTGCAGAAAGTCTAAGGCAAGTGGCCACGCCGCCGTCGCTGCGGATACGCGATAGGTCTGGGGGTTGTTGAAGCCCATAAAGTTGTGCGCAGCGCCAGGCATGGAGTGGAACTGATGTGGCTTCCCAAGCCTGGTGAGTTCCACATCCAGTTTCTGCATGTCCTCTGGTGATGGGTTCTGATCTTCAGCGCCAAAGAAGCCCAGGATGGGACAGGAGACATCCTTCAGTCGGTCAAAAGCGCTGGGCCCATCCGGCCGGGGCGCAAGGCTGTTGCCGGGGTAGAAGGGCACTGAGGCTTTGAAGGCGGGGTTTACCGCCGCCATCATGAGTGATACCCGCCCGCCCATGCAGAAACCCATGATGCCTATGCGGTCCGTCCTCACCGTGGACTGAGACTGGATGTGGGCTAAGGCAGCGTTCACATCCGAGATTATCCAGGTATCCGTAAGCTTGGGCGCTCGCGTGGTCTCGCCGTCCCACTCGCGAGGGTCCAGTCGGTGGAACATGTCAGGAGCCACGGCGTAGTAGCCAGCCGTTGCCAAGCGTCGGGTTATCTCCGTTACGCCAGCGTCCACACCGCCTGCGCCTGCGATCACCACCATGGCCGGGTGAGGCCCTGCGCCTGAAGGAGAGGCTACAAACGCACCCATGGTGGAGCCGTCGTCCACAAATATGCTCTCCACACGCTCTTTCATGGCGGTCCCTCTCTCTGGCCTGCTCTTAGCTAGCGGCCCCAGCCCTGACCAAACTCTTTTCGAGACACTATTTGGCCCGTGAACTGCTCAGCGTTCTGCTCCAGCAGCCAAAGCGCCGCTGGGGTGACAAGC
Organism: Dehalococcoidia bacterium; assembly: GCA_963693605.1. Lineage (GTDB taxonomy): Bacteria > Chloroflexota > Dehalococcoidia > Lucifugimonadales > Australimonadaceae > JAQBVZ01. The sequence goes on from CAVOAJ010000054.1 coordinate 1,428, forward strand.
TCTGGCGGGTCGCCGTCTCCGCCGGTCATTTCGGTGGCTACCAGTCCTGGCATTAGCGAGTTGACAGCTATTCCATGAGCCCTGACCTCTTCCGCCAGGTTGATAGTGAACCGATCCAGGGCTGCTTTTGTCACGCTGTATGCTGTGCGACCCGGCCTGGCCATGTTGGCTAGTTGGGAGGTGAAGTTGAGGATATTGCCGTTGCGCTGTTCAATCATGCCGGGCAAAGCATATCGACAGAACAGGAAGGGGCCGGTCACGTTCACGGCAACCGCTGCATCCCACTCTTCAGGCTCCGTGTCCACAGTGTTGTTGTTGGGGAACACGCCTGCGTTGTTGATGAGGAGGTCTATACGACCAAATTGGTTGAGGGTTTGGTCAACAGCTGCTTTTACGGAGGCTGCGTTGCCAACGTCGCAAGCAATGGCAACCGCTTGGCCGCCCGCGCTCTCGATATGCTGCACCGTTGCCTTTAGGCTTCCACGCTCCGGCGGTCCGTCCAGCGTCCGTGCTGTGCATACCACGGTTGCGCCCTCGCGCGCCAAAGCTAAGGCCAATGCGTGACCTATGCCGCGGCTGGCCCCTGTGACTATTGCGACTTTGTCTGCAAACAAAATGATGCCTCCTGGCTAGACGGCAGGCATCATAGCAGACCGGCTGCGTCACAGCCGGTCTGTCTTACTCTCAGGTGCGCTAAGCGGTCTACCAGGTCTGAGTTTCGGAGAACTTCATCCTGCTGACTAGCAATGCTATGGGGGCAACCACTATCCATAGCGAGATGGTGACGAGCATTGACTGTACGTAGTCAATCTCTGCAATGCCCAGCGTGGTGTCGACGATGTTGACGAAGACCATGGTGAGCAGGCTGTTTACGAAGAATATCGGAGCCAGCTTCACGAGACTGAAAATCATACCCATTGCACAAGCCTCCTGGGACATTGACGTGTCGCCGCTCATCATATGGAGCGGTGGCCGGTTTGTTATATGCCGCAGAAGAGTATAGCGCCATGCCTAGGGGGAACAACAGGGGGTTGGCGGTACAGAGATGTGGGACTTTTCGCCTAGAAGAGGCAGGCGCTCTAAATTACGCCCGTTGATAGGAGATGCCGCAACGCTGGCTCTAACGTAGGGAATCGGTATTGGTAGCCGGAGGCCAGCGCCGCCTCTGACGCCAGTCGCCGGCTGGACAAAAGCTCACTGGAAAACTGCCCAAGTATCAGCTTCAACGCCAGGGATGGGGCAGGAAGGACGGCTGGCTTGTGGAGCACTCGTCCCATGGCCTGCGCGAATTCTTTTTGCCGCACCGGCTCTGGTGACACTACGTTGACTGCGCCGTGTATGTCGTTCTCCAGCGCATGAACTTGCAGGCCCACCGCGTCATCAAGGTGTATCCATGGCCACCATTGCTGGCCGGAGCCCAAGGGTCCGCTCAGTCCCCACTTGGCCAGCATGACCAGTGGCCTAAGCGCGCCGCCCTTGGGGCTGAGCACATGCCCTGATCGTAGGCGCACCACGCGCGTGCCAAAGCCCTCTGCGTGAACGGCCTCCTCCTCCCATCGCACACACACATTCGCCAGAAAGTCGTTGCCGGGGCCAGCGGCCTCCGTCAGCACATCATCACCACGGTTGCCGTAGTAGCCCAAGGCGCTGGCCGATACCAATACCTTGGGGCGTGGTGACGCCTCTTCCAGCCCGCGCACGAGGTTCCGCGTACCCGTAACCCTGCTTTCAGCAATGCGCTCTCGCTTTGGAGCGGTCCAACGCCCCGCGACGGGCTCGCCTGCCAGATGTACGATAGCGTCCACGCCGTCAAAGGCTTCTGGTGGTGGCGCACCGGCCATCAAGTCCCAGGAGAACGCCTGCTCCAACCAGGGGAGCCGCGCCCGTGCCTCAGGGCCGTTTCTGGAAAGCCCCACCACTCTATGGCCGGACGCCTGAAGCGTCTTGCCCAACGCGGCTCCCACCAGCCCCGTGACACCGGTAATCAGGACTTTCATGGCATGCGCTTCATTTGCTGGCCTCAGGTGCTTCAACTGCAACGCGCCCTGAGGTCAACTTGCGTCCCAGGCTGGTGAGCAGCAAAAAACCAAGCGCCACTAGCACAATGGCCCCGCCCGCAGCGATGTTCTGGTAGTAGGAGATGGTGAGCCCCGTAAAGACGCTGACCACGCCGATGGCCGAGGCTACGAGCAGTGTGACCCGGAAGCTTTGGCGGAGTTGAAGGCTGGCCAGCACGGGGAAGACAATCAACGCCCCCACCAACAATGCCCCCACTACACGCATGGAGAGGGTCACCGTTACGGCGGTCAGGATGGCCAGAATCAGATTGGTCCGACCTACGTGAATGCCGCTGACCCTGGCTAGTTCAGGGTCAAACGTGGACTGAACCAGCTCTGTGTAGAGGACCCACGTGGTCAACAGCACAGCAATCCCAAGCCCCACGGTGGCCCAGACATCAGCCCGGCCAACGGTGATAACGCTACCAAAGAGGAAGCCAAAGAGATCAGCGTTGAACCCTCCTCGTAGGCTGACAAGCACCACCGTGACCGCTAACGCAGTGTAAAGGAGGAGCGCAAGGGCGCTGTCTCCCTCCAGCCGCCGTTTGGCTCTCAGGTATTCCAGGGTGACTGCCGCCACGGTTGAAACCCCAACCGCAATGAGCACCGGTGACCTGTCCAGCAGCAACCCCACCACCGCGCCAGCCAGCGCCACGTGGGCCAGGGTGTCGGCTATTAACGACAGCCTGCGGAGCACCAGGAATGTGCCCAGCAGAGGGCTGATGAGCCCCACAATGCCGCCCGCAATGAAGGCGCGCACCACAAAGCTATATTGGAAGAGGTCTGGCATAAGTGTCCTCTTATTCGTGCCGGTGGATAACCAAATCCACCGCTGACCCGTACAGGTGGCTTAGGTCGCTATTCGTGATTTCATCAGCGGGACGATAGCAGTGAAGCGTGCGGTTGATGCATGCTACGTTGGTGGCCTCCTGGAGCACCAGACCAATGTCGTGTGAGACCAGGATGACTGTCACTCCAAGGTCTTCCCGCACATGCCGTAGCAGAGAGAAGAACTGTTCTTGGCCTGCCGCGTCCACGCCAGCAGTTGGCTCGTCCAAAATCAGCAACTCAGGGTAGTGGACCAGCGCCCGCGCTATGAGGACTCGTTGCTGCTGCCCAACCGACAGGTCGCTGATGAGTCGCTTGCGGAGCCCCCACATCCCAACAGCCTCCAAAGAGCGCTGGGTGGGCTCAGAGACCTTGCGCCGGAACATTGCCCATGGGCTGAAGCCCTTGTATTCACCGGACTCCACCACCTCAGCCACCGTGGCGGGGAAGTGCATCCGGAAAGCATTGGCTTGCTGGGGCACATAGCCAATTCTGCGCCATTGATTGAAGTTGCGTGAGTCTTGACCCAAGAGCGTGACGCTGCCGCGTTGTGGGTCTTCCAGGCCAAGGAGCAATTTGACCAACGTGGTCTTACCGCTTCCGTTAGGCCCAATAAGCGCCACGTAATCACCGCGTTGCACCGTGAACGTGACATCCTCTACAGCGGGGACCGGGCCGTACCCAAAGGTCACGTTGGTGAAGACCACTTGGTTTTCGCTGGTTTCCTGTTTTACTGGCATTCCGGGATTTACCTGCATCCCAAAGCCGTCCTTAGCGTTGCCAAATTGTCGCGCATCATCGTGAAATAGTCCGAGCCTGCGCTGGCCTGCTCCTCTGTAAGCCCTTCCAGCGGGTTGAGGGGCAGCAACTCCACCCCTGCTTCCTCAGCGATTGTTTGGGCGATGCGTGGCGAGGCGAGGGTCTCATAGAGAACGTGGGTAGCGCCTGTACTGCGGATTTGTTCTATCACCGCCCGCACCTTGGCAGGGCTTGGTTCCACTTCAGGGAAGACCCCCGCTATGGCAATCTGTTCTAGCCCGAACCGCTGCGTGAGGTAGCTATACGCAGCGTGGGAGACTACCAATGAATTGCGGTCACAGGTGGCTAGCCCTCGTTCCATTTCTGCTTCCAAGGTGGCCAATTCATTCTGTAGGGCAGACAAATTTGCTGCATATACGGAGGTACCAGCAGGGTCTGCCAGTACCAGGCCGTCGTGCACCCGTCCAGCTTGCAGTGCATACAGGCCGGGGTCCATCCAGACGTGAGGACCGTCTTCTGCGACTTCTAGGGCAACGCTGATTACCAGCGGCCCGCCAGACTCCAAGTCGCGCAACAACCGGTCGACCCACCCCTCGAACCCATCCCCAGTGTGGATAAATACATCAGCATCATAGACGTCTCTCAGGTCTCGGGGCGACGGCTCCCAGTCATGGGACCCAACGCCAGTGGGGACAAGACCTCGGACCTGTACACGGTCGCCGCCAATGCGCTCAGCTAGAAACTGCATGGGGTAGATGGTGGCGGCCACGGAAAGCTGCCCTGTCAGGACTGTTGGCGTTGCATTGGGTGACGGGCCACAAGCCTGGAGGAACAGGGCCATAGCCATCAGAACGACACCGGACTGCCAAAGGCAGTTGGGTCTTTTGGTAGATATATAATGAGACAATATCTCAATATAAGAGAACGCACGTTGTATCCACACGGCCTATATCCATAAGAGATCTGTAGGTCTGCTAGTGATGGTGAACGTTGGTGGGGACCACGCCCCTGGCAAGGCATTCTGCGCACACCACAAATACCTCTATCCGATGGCCTGTCACCACGTCACCGTCTGACGACTCCAATTCCTTGAGCATCCGTTCCATGGCGGACTGCCGGAACTCCCGCACAGAGCCGCAGTTCTGGCACACCACGTGATGATGGTGGCCGCGTTGCGCCAAGGTATAACGGGGTGTGCCATCAGGCAGACTCAGCTTGCAAAGCAGCTCCTGTTCAACCAGTAGACGGATGGTCCGATACACGGTTGCACGGCCCACGCCGGGTGCCTCAGCCACCAGTTCCTCAGCAGTGAAGCCCTCCTCATGGCTGGTCAAAACTTCTGCCAAGCGCCTACGGCTGGCAGTGGACCGGAACCCACCGTCTTCTATTACCGCTAGAATTTCATTGGGTGAAAGCATAAACGATACCTGGTCTCACTTGATGCCTACAGTCTATGATGCAGGCGTCGTTCCGTCAACACCGGTCAACTAGAAAATACCGACTCAGCCTGGTGGTGGCCTGATTCACACCCCTTGATGCCAGAAGCGGTAGAATGGGCACGGGGGCTTGGCCTCCATAATGCAATCCTTTTCACAGGTGCTTGTCGTCATAAAGGGCGGCACCCCTGTTTGGTGAACAAATGACTAGCAGAGATAGGGGAGGGCCGCCCCAGCCCGCGCCTGATGCCGCCGCCGTTGAGAAACTGGTGGAGGAGATTCGCGCACAACTCCAACGTGCAAGCCGCGGAGGCCACCCAAAGGCGGCTGACGTGCATCGCCTAGGATTGGACTTCGTTCGCCGTATGCGCACCGGCGGTCTGGCCCTGGCGATGGCGGTTGCTGACCCCCTCATGCGCAGCGGAGACATTGAAGAAGGGATGGTGGGTAACCAGTTGGTTGCCGCCATGGTCCGCCACATAGGCGGGAGTGAATTCGACCGTTTTGACCAATGGGTTGACGCCCTTACCAGTGAGATCAACACGGATGGACTGGCGTCCCACATAATCTCTCGGGCCGTGGCGGGCAAGCCGTCGCTCGTGAATAGGCTGCTGGAATGGACCAAGTCTCCCAGCCCATGGAGGCGCAGAGCCGCGGTCTTGGCTTTCAGCCCCATGGTCCGCGAAGGCAGGTTTATCACCGATTCCTTCTCCGTGGCTGAAAAGCTCCTCAATGACCCGGAGGAAACAGTGCAGCGCGGCGTGGGCATGATGTTTATTGAGGCCAGCCGGCTTAAGGCAGACCGTGTGTTTGAGTTCTTGGAGCCACACAAAGGGGACTGCGCAAAACTAGTGTTGAGTACTGCTACCCAGAAGCTCTCCCAGGCGCAGCGGTCAGCTTTATTGGGAACGTGAGCACTTCAAGCGACGTTGTTGCCACCATCTCCACAGCCAAACGTTTTCTGAACGGCATCATCACGGCCGTTGTGGTGGGTGCTGTGTCCACCGGGGTGTCCCTGGCGCCAGCCCTGTTTATTCAAGCTGTGTTTATTGGAGAGGCCCAACGGTGTGCCGCACAGGTGGCCTTTGAGCAGGCGGCTAATGATGAAGTTACCAGCACATGTGTGGAAGACCTCACTGACCCTCCGCTCTGGTTCCCAACGCTCATTGCGGGCACTGGAGGGGGCCTTGGCATAATAGGTGGGTTTGTATACGGCGTGGCTCGACCTCCGCAGAAAAAGCGCCGACGGTAGGCCTTTCACACTCTTTGATTCTTCACTTTCACTATTAAATTTTGACCAAAGACTAGAATTCGTATTATTCTTTGTCTAGGTTACGTTCAAAACATAAAGTCCATGGAGTACACTTCTAGCGAGACTATCTCTCCCGCGGTATTACATGCGCTCCTATCAGACTCAATATGCCACCACCACCTTTTGGCTACTGACATTAGTAGTTGTCTTCATTTTGGGCCTTGCCGCCTGCAGTTCCCTTGATGAAACGGGGTTCATCGCCTATAGCACAGGCCCAGAAGGGGAGCGGGACATAGCGGTGGTGCGGCCTAGTGGCAATCAAAGCCAGATGATCATCACCGACCCTGCGGACGACTTCTCGCCTCGCTGGTCAGCCGACGGCAACCGTTTGGCGTTCCTCAGTAACCGCGATGGCAACGTGGAGTTGTACATAGCCTCAGCGGATGGGACCAACCTCATGCGCTCCACCAATACCGGTGTGCCGGAATCAGACCCCACCTGGTCTCCAGACGGTCGCAGGGTTGCCTACGTTTCCCCCGACAGCGAGGGAAACCCGCATATACTCATCCTCCAGATTGCCACTCTCTTACCCCAGCGCCTCACCTTTGGCAGCATTGGGGAGACAGACCCAGCCTGGTCACCTAACGGCCGTTGGCTGGCCTATGTCGGCCTCAAAGAGGATGGTGAGCCAGAAGGTATCTTTATACGCAATCCGGACGGCGTAAACCGGATTACCGTAACCAGCGGGTTGGACGGCTCTCCAACTTGGTCTCCAGACAGCAAGTGGTTGGCGTACGTATCAGAGCAAGGCGGCAACAAAGACGTCTACATCATCACTATTGAAAGTGAAGACAGAGTTGGTACGCCTATCAAGCTGACTGATTACGAAGGTCTGGACTTTGCGCCGACGTGGTCTCCTGACAGTAAGCAGGTGGCCTTCCTCTCTGACCGCAACGGCAATTTGGACATCTTCACTATTGAGGCTGACGGAGAAAACCTCCAAGCGTTAACCACCAATGAGGTTGATGAATTAGAGGTTGTTTGGGGTCCTGATGGCAGGCTTGTCTTTGTGTCACAGCTATCAGATAAGCCAGACTTGTTCATCATGAAGGAGAATGGCGCTG
>CAVOAJ010000055.1:0-8869 GCA_963693605.1 Dehalococcoidia bacterium
ATATAGGTCACTCCTCTTTTGGGAGGTGTGACATCGTTTTTAGCCTAGTCTCTGTCCGCGCCGCCTTGCCGCGCATCCTAGCGTGAGCGATAGTCTGGCGCGACCGTGACTTTTAGCTACACCGTGCCCGTCTTCAAGTAGGTGGTAACCACCCGGTCGTGCTCTTCTGGGTGCTCGTACTGCGGCCAATGAGCAGCGTCCAGCATGCAGTAGTACTGAGAGCCAGAAATTTTACTTGCAAGGTACTCGCCACGTTCCGGCCCGCTGTCCGGGTTGAACTCAGACCAGAACACCAGCGTTGGAACTGTAATTTTTTGGAAATCTTCTTCTGTGGGTCGCGCTCCGCCACCAGGAAGCGCAGCGCTTTGCGCAGCTTGAATTTCAGGCATGGCGAAGAATTTGAGCCGGAGAGCAACCAATTCATCGGTTACGCGGTCCGGCGTGGTCATGAGCCACTCCAGCCGGGAGCGGACTGTTCGTGACGTGGTATTGCCCAAGGCTGCCTGACTAAGAATGCGCAGCGAGTCAGGGCTCTTGTAGAAGGGCTTGAACCCAGGTTGATCCAGATTAACTGTCAGAGGAGAGGCGGTGTTCAGCACAACCTTGAGCAACCGATCCGGGTACTTCTGAGCAAGCTTGAAGGCGATGGCCGCGCCCATGGACTCTCCCTCCACGTGGGCCTTCTCAAACCCCATGGCGTCCATGAAATCGATAACGTGATCAGCCTGGGCCTCAGTGCGGTCGTCTGTGCCTATGGACTCCTTACTGGAAAAGCCATGAAAGAGGGAGTCTATGGCGCAGACATGGAAGCCTTTCCCAAGGGTCATCACGTTGCGAAACCATGACTCCGCTGTGCCGCCCACACCATGTAGCAGTATCAGCGGTTCGCCTTCGCCAGCCTCAATGACGCGGGTGGTGTACTTGGCGCCCTTGACCAGCCGAGTTTGGGAACCCACTAACTCAAGGTATATAGACTCAAAGTCCTTTTTCCAGGGCGGTGTTACCGCTGGCAATTGCCAGGTGAGCATGGGAGTCTCGTTTGGTGTGGCCATGACCTTCCTCCGGTGGGCGAGCTATGTGGCGAGACTATACCAGGCTACGGTTATGGGCGGTCAACGGTCACGCTTATTCCCGAGACTTTTCCCAGTTCTGGCTGACCTCAGTTTGGAAACTGAGTTGTTCTTCTGTCCAGTTTGTTTTGAAGAAGGAGAGGATGTCATTCACCTCATCCCGAGACAATTGACCTTCAAACGAAGGCATGGTACGGCCTGAGTACTGGAATATTCCCAAAACGATATCTGTTAGCAATCCGTCTGCGTGGTGCCACGTGTGACCATCAGGACCGTGGGTGGATGCGGTCGCGATACGGCCCGCGCCGGTGGAGGCTTCACCGTGGCAGGACTGACAGTTGACGACGTAGGATTCAGCGCCGCGTTGGACGGCTGTTGGGTCTTGGCCAGGGGACGCGCATCCGGCTGCCAGCGCTAGCATCGAGATCAGGGCCAGCGCGATTTTGATAGTCAATTCAGACTCATTTCTTTGTGGTTACATGGCTTCTCTGCCGCATTTCATCCGTAATCTAATCTAATCGAGTCGTGGAGGGCGGATGGGGCAGCCCTCCGGTTACATAGGCCAATCCGGCGAAAAGTCCACGCGGAGCGCGCGGTAGTCATCGTCAGTGGACGACTCTTGTTTAATCTGTGCCAGGCGCTGTACAAGCTCCTGTACTGACATTCCTAACGTGCTTGAGACCATACCCGTGGTCTCTTCGAAGTTACCACTTCAGTTGCCGTGTCAGCCTCGCATCCGTTGCAGGATGTACTTATTGTCGTTGGTCAGAGCCATGAGAACCTCCTTGTCCGTGTGGCGGGCGTTACCCGGTAAAGCCCACTGGCTGGGTCGTTATTAGCTCCGTCACGCTTCTTGGCCTGGACTGGTCGTCAAAAATTATGCGCAGCCGCGTGAATATACGCCACGGTTGTCCGCCCCAGTTTACGTGCATTATGAGGAATGCGTTCTCCACCTGATCGCCAGGCTCACCCGCGCAGGCAACGACCCGTTCAAGCGTGGTCTCGCTCCCTGGCGGCAACGTGCGCAACGGCTCCAGGGGCTGCTCAGCGCCCCTGAACTTGCCGTGAGGGAACCAGACTGATTCCAGTGATACGTCATCTTCACCGGTGTTCGTGACACGCCATGCGAACTGCCAGCCACCCTCTGCTTGGGTTGGCGTTACGCCCGTGGCCTCCACGCTTACATGAGGAGTAGCGGCTTGCATGGGTTCAGCTATCCGTGAGCCAGCTTGTTAAAAAACTCTCGAGAGGTGATGCCCATGAGCCAGAAGAGCGCGCCCTGCATTGCGCCAAGGGGCGTAAAAAAGCCCCAAAGGCGCCAGAGGTCATGGTCAGCTATAACAGCCGACGCCTCCTGGCCGCCGCCAACACTGGCCAGCAGAAAGCCCACGCTGGGCAGCACGACGATTGCCATGCCTATCACAGCGCCCACCACCACGCTCCACGCGCCATGCACGATTGGTCCCGCAGCCATTCCTGCGAAGAACGCTCCGATGAACGGTCCGACGAGCCACAGCATAGCTACCCAGTCGCCCAGCCAGTCGTCAACAACGCCTGCCGCCATAACGGCCATGCCAGCGGTGGCTAGTACCAATGCGCTGCGGATAAATTGGTTGGTGGAAAGGGTCTGCATAGCGCGGATATTGTACCCCACGGCCAGTGGGCAATTGCCCCGTGGTGCGCACCGTGCTACCATCGCCACATCGTTCAGTCTGGGGCCCATCGTGCCTCATAGCCTCCCACCGTGGGAGCGTTCTCCTGTAATACCAGGCGTTCACCGTGGCCCACCCTCCACTAACTGCTAGCACAACATTGATTCGTCGCATACTTGAACGTCGGCTTGCCGGAGAGACGCTCACGGCCAGTGACGGCTACGCGCTTATGGCGGCGCAGGATGGCGACCTGACGGCGGTGCTGTCGGCGGCCAAACGACTCAATGACGATGCCCGGCCCAACAAGCGCGTTACATATTCCCGCAAGCTGTTCATTCCCCTTACCAACCTCTGTCGCGACCGTTGCGGCTACTGCACCTTTGTCCACGCGCCCAATGAGCCCGGCGCACACACCATGACGCCTGATGAGGTGCTGAATGTCGCTCGAAAAGGCGCTGCATTAGGGTGCAAGGAGGCGCTTTTCAGCCTGGGTGACCACCCTGAGTGGCAGTACCCACAGATGAAGGACACGTTGAAGGGTTTGGGGTACGACTCCACGCCGGAGTACGTGGCGGCCATGTGCAAGCTGGTGTTGGAGGAGACGGGCATTCTCCCGCACACCAACTGTGGTTTGCTGGACAGGAGCGAACTTGAAGCAGTGTCTGCCTACAACGTGAGTATGGGACTGATGCTGGAGAACGTGAGCCCGCGGCTGCTGGAGCGTGGAGGGCCACACTTTGGCGTCGTTAGCAAAGTGCCGGAGCTGCGTATTGAAATGCTGTCGCTGGCTGGCGAGATGGGCGTGGCCATGACCACCGGCATCCTTATAGGCATAGGTGAATGGCTGGAGGAGCGGGTCGATTCGCTGTTGGCCATTCGTGAGGTACAGGAGCGCTACGGTAATATCCAGGAGATCATCATCCAGAACTTCAGAGCAAAGCCGGATACGCGGATGCGGCGCGCTCCTGAGCCTGCGACTGAAGACATGCTGCGGACGCTGGCAACAGCGCGGCTGCTCATGGGTCCCGAAATGAACATCCAGGCGCCGCCTAACCTTAACGAGGACTACGGTAGCTATTTGCAGACGGGCATGAACGACTGGGGAGGAGTGTCTCCTTTGACGGCTGACTTCATCAACCCAGAGGCATCGTGGCCACAGCTTGCGACCCTGCGAGAGAACACCGCCAAGGCGGGCTATGAACTGCATGAGCGGTTGGCCCTCTACCCTGAGTACGTAACATCTGATAAGTGGCCTTTACCAGAGCCGATTGCCCTGCGGGTGGGTGAGTTGGCGGGGCCGGACGGATATGTAAAAGGAGAGCTTGAGCAATGGTAGACGTACGTGAGGGACTGCCGAATCTGGCCTCGGCTCTTGATGGACTCATGGGCTCCGTAGCCCCGGATATTGCCAGAATTCTGGACAAGGCGCTGGCTGAGCATGAGGTGTCTGCGGAAGAGGGCGCTCGCCTCTTTGACGCGGACGGCCCCGCCTTGCTGGCGCTCATGGCGACGGCTGACGAGCTACGTCGTCGCGCTGTCGGCGATGTGGTGACCTACGTGGTCAACCGCAACATCAACTTCACCAACGTCTGCATCAAGCGCTGCGGCTTCTGCGCGTTCAGCCGTGACCACCGACAGGAGGAGGGCTACTTCCTGCCGCTGAATGAGATTATCCGTCGCGCCAAAGAGGCCTGGGACCTGGGAGCCACTGAGATATGTGTGCAGGCGGGGCTGCCGCCCAAGATGGAGGGCAACCTCTACGTTGACCTGACCAAGGCCATCAAGCAAGAACTGCCCGGCATGCACATCCACGGCTTCTCACCTGAAGAGGTGCTTTACGGCGCGGTACGCTCCAAGTGCTCTATTCCTGAGTACCTGACGAGGCTTCGTGACGCGGGCGTCGGCAGCTTACCTGGGACATCGGCTGAGATACTGGACCAGGGCATCCGGGACAAAATCGCCAAGGGGCGCATCACGGTGGACCAGTGGACGGAGGTCATCACATCGGCGCATAAGCTGGGGATACCCACCACCTCCACCATCATGTTCGGCCACGTGGAGACGGCCTTGGACCGCACAAAGCACCTGGCCTACCTGCGCGACATCCAGAAGGCCACCGGCGGTTTCACGGAGTTCGTGCCTCTGGGTTTCGTCCACAGTGAGGCTCCGATGTACATGCAGAAGCTGGTGGAGGGGGTGCAGGCTGGTGCGACAGGCGCGGACGTTATCCGCATGCACGCAATCGCCCGCATCATGCTCCACGGTCACATCTCCAACATCCAGTGCTCCTGGGTGAAGGAGGGCACCAAGCTGGCCCAGGTGCTCCTGGCGGCGGGCTGCAACGACGTGGGCGGCACGCTGATTAACGAAAGCATCTCCACGTCTGCGGGATCGCAGCACGGCCAACTGGTGCCGCCGTCTGACCTGCGACGCTTCATCCGTGACATTGGTCGCACGCCAGCGGAGCGCAATACCCTATATGGGCTGCGGAACGTCTTTGAGGAAGAGCCTGAGCAGCTTGAGCCGCTGGACCTAGCAGCATCAGACGCTGACCGCTTCGGGTCGTACCACGAGCTCATCAAGCTGGAGGAGTTCCGCTACACCGGAGAGCGCGCCCCCGCCTTGAACGGCCCCACGCTGTTGGAGGTGCTGGACAGGCGCAAGGCGGCGAAGGCCAAGTGACCACTAACGTCCTTGCGTTGGCTGGCGGCGTAGGGGGGGCCAAGCTGGCCCTTGGTTTGTCACGCGTGCTACCGCCGGAGTCGCTTACCGTCGTGGTGAACACGGGTGACGACGACACCTTCCACGGCCTTCACGTGAGCCCTGACCTGGATACGGTGATGTATACGCTGGCCGGGCTGGCTAACGCTGAGACCGGCTGGGGCCTCACCGGCGAGACGTTTCATGTACTGGAGTCGTTGGAGCGCCTGGGCGTGCCCACTTGGTTCAAGCTGGGCGACACGGACATGGCGACCCACATCCGCAGGACGCAACTTCTACGCGAGGGCCGCTCCCTGAGCGACGTGACGCGAGAGATATGTGAACGCCTTGGCGTACGGCACGCTGTCGTTCCCATGAGCGATGCGCCGGTGCGTACCGTGGCCCTCACCAACGAAGGCTCGCTGGCTTTTCAGGAGTACTTTGTGCATCGGCAGTGTGCGCCCCGTATCCAGGGCGTGGAGTTCCACGGCGCTGAGCAGGCGGAGATGTCGCACGGCTTCAAAGAGGCGCTTGCCAACGCCGGGTGCGCCGTCTTCTGCCCCTCCAACCCCATCGTGAGCATAGGCCCCATTCTGGCAGTGCCTGGCGTGCGGGAGGCGCTGGAATCGTTCAAAGGCCCGCGTATCGCCGTGAGTCCCATCGTTGGCGGGCAGGCGCTGAAAGGCCCCGCTGCCAAGATGATGGCTGAGTTGGGTGAGGAAGTTAGCTGCGTGGGTGTGGCCCGGAGGCTCCGCGACGTATGCGACGTGTTGGTAATTGACGAGGCAGACCGCGAGCAGGTGGGCGATATCGAAGCTTTAGGCATGCGGGCGGTGGTGACCGGGACAGTGATGACGACAGACCAGGACAAGGAGCGGCTGGCACGTGAGGTGCTGGCTGCGGCGGAGGGCGTACGTGTCGCAGACTAACGCTCCGTCCTTGCAGGTGCTGGCGCCCATGAAGCCGTTGGCCTCCGCTATGACCAGGCTTGCTGATGTGGCCTCCGGCCCGCGCCGCCAAGCGCTGGTGCTGACCATGCTCAACCGGGTGCTGACGGCGGCCGCTGGTGCGGTAGGCGCGGATTCCTGCTGTGTGGTCGGCGGCGACGACGTAGTGCGACAGTCGATTGCAACACTGGGCGTGCGGTGGGCGGAGGATGAGGGAGGCGGCCTCAATGGTGCGCTACTGGCTGCCATGGGACACGCCTTTGCAGATGGGGCCAACGCAGTGCTCATCCTACCGGCAGACCTGCCTATGATTACGACTGATGAAGTGCGCGCGGTCATCGCTGCCAGTGATGGGCTTACCCAGGCAGTTGGAGTAGCGGCGACGCGTGACGGCGGCACCAACGCGCTGCTCATACCTGCGCAGTACGCCATCCAGCCCGCCTATGGCGTGGACAGCTTTGCACGGCACCGTGGGCTTATCAAAGCGGCGGGCGCGACTCTGCTGACCGTCGATGCACCTGGCATCGCGTTTGACCTGGACACTGCTGAGGAGCTTGCATGGGCGGAGGCCAACGTAGAAGGCTTCGCGGCTGATGTAGACTCCTGGGAGTCCTGGATGCAGACCGGAGCCCGCGCCGCTGCAAATCCTGGCTGACCCGTGCGTTAGAGACTACTGATACCTATAACGAGGTGATTCCATGGCGGAGGGACGGACGCAAGTAGGCGTGCTGCTTGGCACGAGAGGGCTGGTTATGCTGGCCAAACGAGAGCAGCGAGCAGTGGACGGCTCTGTCGTCTTGGACATGGCGCAGACTGCCGAAGAGGCTGGGCTGGACTCGGTCTGGTTGGGCGACAGCCTACTATCGAAGCCGAGACTTGACCCTGTGGCAACGATGGCTGCCATTGCTGGCGCCACGAGCAAGGTGCGTATCGGCACGGCGGTGCTTCTGCCAGCGCTGCGGCACCCAATAACACTGGCCCACAGCCTTGCGACTGCGGACGTTCTATCCGGCGGAAGGATTGTCATTGGCGCAGGCGTGGGTGGCGCGTTCACACCTGAACAGAAGGCGGAGTGGAGTGCCGTGGGCATATCGCCTGATGGACGCGCAGGCCGCTTGGCGGAGATGGTCCAGATCATGAAGAGGCTGTGGCAAGAGGACCATGTGACCTTTGCGGGTAAGCACTTCCAGCTTGAGGACGTCACTTTGGACCCCAAGCCCATCCAGCCGGGTGGAGTGCCCATCCTGTTGGCCAGTCACCATGCCACTGGCTCAGATGTGCAGTACAAGCGAGCCGGACGTTATGCGGACGGCGTCATGGGCATCACAGACTCCCCTGAGAACTACACCGAAGTGCTGCGAAAGGTTGAGGGGTTTGCCGTGGAGGCGGGGCGTGACCCATCAGCGTTGGAGCGGGTCTACTACCTGACGGTGAACCTGAACGAGCCCCAGGTCGCTGAGGCAGAGGCGAACGATTTCCTGGTTGAATATTACGGAGTCAACCACTGGGGAGACCGGTGGGGGCCTTGGGGATCGCCGGAGGACGTGGCAAAGCGGATGGCAGCCTATGCAAAGGCTGGGGCGCGTCATTTGGTGGTGCGCTTCGCGTCGTGGGACCAGCGTGGGCAATTGCGGCGCTTTGTGAACGAAGTGATGCCCGCGTTTAGGGAGATAGACCCAGCCGCCGCTGCGGGTTAGACCGGCAGCACTCGGATGCGCGCCGCAACCATGATGCCCACGGAGATGGTTACGTCGTTTCTCGTGAGGTCAATCACGCCACGGTATGGCGCATTGTCCTGAACGGTCACGCGCTGTCCTGGCAGAATCTTGTTGTCCACCAAGAAGCTCAGCAGGTTAAAGTCTTCATCCGGGATGCGTAGCACCGTGTATTCCACGCCATTGGTGGACTCAGTCAATCTGATCATCCCTGACGGGTCTGCCCTGCGCTGCTCACCCTCACGGTAGATGGGTCTACCAAAAGGGCAGGTGTCAGGGTTTCCTAACTTTTCCTCAACGCGTTCCAGGAGCCGTGGAGAGATGGCGTGCTCAAGCTGGTGCGCCTCAATCTCCGCCCGCTCTAGGGGCATTTGGAGCAGGTCCACCAACAGACGTTCCGCCAGACGGTGCCGCCGCACGATGTACAGTCCACGACGCATTCCCTCTGGCGTGAGGTGTATCTCCTTGCCTTTGTTGATAGTAAGCAGGTCTTCCTTGGCCATGCGGTGGACCATGCCGGAGACTGAGGCCAGCGTGGTGCCTAGTTCCTCCTCCTCAGGTAAGCGCCGCAGGTAGGCGGCAAGCTGGCTGATATGAGGGGCCACGCCATCTTCCATCAGGATGAAGAGGGAAAGCAGATAGTTCTCAGCGGTGATGGACAGTCTGCCGGAGGGCCTGGAGACGCCCTGCGCCGTTGTCCATCGTCCTTTTTTTGCGCTCGGTGCTGTGCTCATCATGATTCCTTGGAATGGGCCGCAGCCTGCATGGCTGCTCCGCACATTATG
>CAVOAJ010000056.1:0-8769 GCA_963693605.1 Dehalococcoidia bacterium
GTAGTGTCGCCGGTCAGCGCCAAGGACGTGGTCAAAGGCGATGATATGTGAGTATCCGAGACCTTCCGCCGCTTGGGCGAAATCGCGGATGGCGGCAGGGTCATTGCCAATCTCGGTCTGTGGGAAGACAGCGCCTAGTTGCATAGTGGGGCGAGTCTACCAGTTATGCTCGCCGTTTTCTCCCCGCCAGAAGCCACCGGGCGCCATACCCTTGATGCCGCCCTCATCAGGCCATTTGCCCAGGGTGATTGACATCACGTAGCACCTTATATAACCTATCGGTTATGCAAGCAGATGTTTACGAACCTATGGCTTCCGAAAGTCTCGACCTCACGTTCGCTACCCTTGCCGACCCTACAAGGCGGGCCATCCTTGCGCGTCTGGCTTCAGGCGATGCGTCGGTCAAAGAGTTGGCAGAGCCGTTTGAGATGACACAGCCGGCTATCTCAAAACACCTCAAGGTGCTTGAGCGTGCGGGCCTTATCTCACGTGGACGGGATGCGCAGCGGCGGCCCTGTCGCCTTGAGGCCAAGCCACTTGCGGAGGTCGCTGACTACATCGAGCGGTATCGCCGTAGCTGGGAAGAAGGCTTTGCCCGCTTGGATGAGTACTTGCAGGAACTGAAAAAGAAAGAGAAGGAGGGTCCAAGTGACTCAAGGGGATAACGTTGAAATTGTCATAGAGCGCGTGTTTGATGCGCCGCGAGAACTGGTGTGGAAGATGTGGACAGACCCTGAGCACGTTGCGCAATGGTGGGGGCCACGCGGGCTCACGACACGCGTCGACGAATTGGATCTGCGGCCGGGAGGGAACTGGCGATACGTCATGCTGGGCCCTGACGGCTCCGAGTACCCACAGAACGGCACCTTCCGCGAAATTGTGGAGCCTGAGCTGATTGTGACATCTGCCGAATTTGAGGTGGGTGAGGACCAGCCTCACCAGGTGGTCTTGACGTACCAGTTCGACGAGCTTGGCGACAAGACGAAGCTCACCATGCGCCACGAGCAAGCCGCCGCCGAAGGCCGTGGAGAAGATTGGCAAAAGGACGTGGCTGGGGGCTGGAATTCGAACTTCGACTGCCTGGTCGATTACTTGCCGACGCTCACACCTACGGGGTGAACTCCGCAACGCTTGCATCCTGAAATCAAGGGAAAATCTTAATAAGTGAGGAAACGTTTCATGAAAAAATTCATAGTGATCTTCCACGCCTCGGCAGCCGCCATGGAACAGATGGGACAGATGGGAAGCGCCAGTCCGGAGGAGCAGCAAAAGGCCATGCAACCATGGGTGGATTGGGCCGACCTCAACGGCAGCGCTCTCCTGGACCAAGGTTCTCCGATAATGGGTGGACTGAAGCTAAGCAAGTCAGGAAGCACACCCAGTAATCAAAGCGTCGCCGGGTACTCAATCGTGCAGGCGGAGGACTTGGAAGCAGCAAAAGCGCTGTTACAGGGGCACCCTCACCTTGATTGGGCCCCCGGTTGTGAGATTGAGGTATACGAATCCATGCATGGGCCGATGTAGCTTCCGCCATATGAGTAGCGGGCGACAGCTTTGAATTAGGGGCAGCAAGCCGTCACTGCAAATAGCGCTGACGTCCACCCCGCGTCACGCTGCGCCTGCTAGTCGCTGCCAAAGGTGAGAGACACCTTCAGCGCACCATCGTCAGGCGACTCCGCTAGGTCAAAGGCTTCCTGGACGCGGTCAATAGGGAACTGGTGCGTCACGAAGGGCGCCATATCGATGTCGCCGCGAGTGATGTAGTCCACCGCTATCTGGAAGGCGGGCAGGCCCGGCTCATCCTGCGCACCAAAGTCTGCGTGCATCTCCAGCCGCTTGCGGAAGAAGGTGTCCCAGTCAAAGAGTACCGGGTCTTTTCCGTCCGGTAGGCCAAAGACCGCGACTCTTCCATGGGGCCGCGTCATCTTGAGCGATTGATTGAGCGTGGCAGTGCTGCCGACGGCCTCCACGACCACGTCCGCGCCTTCACCGTTCGTCAGGTCAAGGACGGCCTCCGTTGCCTTATCACCTGTCACATCGATAGCGTGGTCTAGGCCCAGGGTGATGCCCGCCTTCAACCGCGAGGGGATTGGCTCAATGCCAATGATGCGGTGAGCGCCCAGGCGTCGCAGCAGAAAGTCATGGAACAGCCCAACAGAGCCCTGGCCAATGACCGCCACCGTCTTGCCCAACAAAGGCGGCAGCTTACGGGCAGCGAAGACCACCGTGCCGAGTTGTTGCGCCATGAGCAGGTGTGACAGGGGAGCGGTGTTGGGCAGCTTCAGCAAGAAGCTGGGGTCAATGAGTTGGTACTCAGCAAAGGTTTTGGAGCTCCAGATGTTGGGTGCCGTGAGCACAATTTCACCTGGCTGGAACTCCGTGCCGCCACCGTCGATGACCTCGCCCACCCCTTCGTGGCCGGGGTGGCCTGGCTCCAGGGGGTACTTGTACACGTTCCAACCCATGTAGACGATGTGGAGGTCAGTCCCACAGATGGAGCCTAGCTTGCTCCGTAGCAGGACTTTGCCGGGTTCAGGGTCAGGGATGGGAGCATCCACACAGCGGACTTCTCCCAAAGCGGTGACTACGGCTGCGGGCATGGTGGGCATCTGAGCGCTCCTGGTTGGTGTGACGGCACCCGTATTTAAGCACAGACGGCGGGCGGGTGGGGGCTGGTTTACGTGTGCTTACGTTGCCGTGTTCTTTCCGTTCCACTTCTCGTAATGCGTGACCTCTTCAAGCGGCTTGCGCTTGCTGCGGCCAAAACGCTCACCCTCCGCCGGGTAGCCGATGGGGATGAGCGCGACCGTCTCGTGTTCGTCCGGTATGCCGAAGTAGGCCGTCACCTCCTCTTCATGGCGCGTGTGCAGTGTGGTGAGCGTGGTGCCGAGGCCCAGCGCCCTTGCTGAGAGGAGGAGATTCTGTACTGCAGGGTATATCGACGCGCTGCGAGTGATGTGGCCTGGGTACGCGCCAACGGAGAGCTTCTGCGTGCAGACCAGTATCAGCATTGGCACGTCAGCCATGTGGTGCGCCAGGTAGTCAGCGGACGAGTAGACGTTGGAGGCTATACGCAGCGCCGTTCTGGCTGGCTGCCAGTTGGGATATGTGGATTTCCATGAGTCCAGATACCACGCCGCCATGACGTCTTTGGCCTCTTGTTCACGTATCACAATGAAGCGCCAGGGCTGCCGGTTGGAGCCGCTGGGACCTCGTGTCGCTGCCTCCAATACGGTGCGCAGAGCAGCGTCCGGCACCGGGTCAGGCTTGAAATGTCGAATGGCCCGCTGCGTGCGGATGGCCTCGGCCAGCGTAACGCCTGACGACTGCGACTCCTGGGTTGCAAAAGACGCTGGCTCGCCCCACCTCTCGGCAAAGGCCACCTCCTCCACGGGCTTGCGCGCGCTGCCGCCAAAGTGTTCTCCCTCAGCGGGGTAGCCCAGGGGTATGAGCGCAACCGTCTCAACGGAGGCAGGTAAGCCAAAGTAGGCTTTTACCGCCTCCTCCTCTCGCGTGTGCATGGTGGTGATGGTGGTGCCGAGCCCCAAATCCAGGGCGGTGAGCATCATGTTCTGTACTGCGGGGTAGATGGACGCGCCATGGGTGATGGGGCCAGGGCCCGGAGCGCCTCTGCCATGGTCAACGCAGACCAGTACCAGCACCGGAACGTCTGTCATGCCGTCGATAAAGGGACTCCGCGCGCCATGCTCACGCTGCGCTGCCGCCGACCCGTACCATTCACCGAGACGACGCTTGGACTCATGGTCACGGATAACTACGAATCGCCAGGGTTGGCGGTTTGCGCCGCTGGGCGCACGGGTTGCGGCCTCCAGCACGGTGCGGACGGCCTCATCTGAGACGGGGGCGTCACTGAAGGTGCGGATGGCCCGCAGGGAGTGGATTGCTTCTAGGAGCGTGATGTCGGGCATGAGCGCCTCGCCGGTGGTATTGGTGCGCCATGATAGCGCGTTTGTTGGCGCAGAGGCGTATCCGCGCCGTTGCGTGTGTCCGTATCGTCAGCTAGACTCCAACGCAGCTTTACCAAAGGAACCCACCCATGAGTGATACCGGCCTTCGTGAGCGCATCCAGGAAGCTCTTGGAAGCGTGAGCGCTGAATATATTGAGGTTCGTGTAGAGGAGAGTCAGGGCAGCCACATCCGCTATCGTGGCAAGGAGCTGGAGGAGATTGGCCGCAACAGCAACCTGGGTGGCAACGTCCGGGCCCTGGCTGGCGGTGGCTGGGGGTTCGCTTGCTTCAATGACATCTCAGACCTGAAGAGTAAGGTGAGAATGGCTGTGGAGCAGGCGAAGCTGGTCACGACCGACAGGGTAGAGCTGGCCCCCGTAGATCCGGTGGTGCGGATTGTCCCTCCCGTGTTGGGCAAGGACCCGCGCACGGTGCCTCTCAGCGAGAAGAAAGACATCCTTGACCACTATGTGGAGACCATACTCAGTACGCCAGAGGTGCGGAGCAGCACCGTGCAGTACGGCGACGGCCACCGTCGCATTGTGTTCGCGAACTCAGAGGGCACGTACATTGAGCAGGAACGAATCGACGTGACGGTACGCCTGGCGGCCATGGCTCGCAACAACGGGGACGTCCAGCAGTCCAGCGTGAGCCTGGGTAGCCTTGGGGACTTTGGGTTTGTGGAACGCTTGGATGACCAGGCACGAGAGGTCGCGCAGAAGTCGGTTGCGCTGCTGAATGCGCCGGAGGTCAAGGGCGGCCCTTATACGGTCATCCTTGACCCCATCCTGGCAGGAGTGTTCATCCACGAGGCGTTCGGCCATCTGTCAGAGGCGGACCACGTTTACAACGACCCCAAGATGCGCGAGATCATGGTGCTGGGCCGTCGCTTTGGCGGCGAGCATCTGAATGTAGTGGACGGCGCATCGGTGCCGGAGCTTCGCGGCTCCTATCAGTACGACGAAGAGGGCGTGGAGTCACACCGTACAGACCTCATACGTGAAGGTGTGCTGGTTGGCAGGCTCCATTCCCGTGAAACGGCGGCAAAGATGGGAGAGGCGCCCACGGGAAACGCCAGGGCCATCAGCTATCGCTTTCCGCCAATCGTCCGTATGACGAACACGTTTATTGAGCCAGGGCAATCCCCTGTGGAAGACCTCTTTGCCGGTGTTAAGGAGGGGGTTTACGCGCGTAACTGGTATGGCGGCATGACCAGCATGGAGATGTTCACCTTCTCCGCCGGTGAGGCCTACATGATAAGGAACGGCAAGGTGGAGGAGTTGCTGCGTCCGGTGATGCTCTCAGGCAATCTCTTCACCACCATGGAGAACCTGGACGCCGTGGCCAATGACCTGGATATGAACCAAGGGGGAGGTTGCGGAAAGAACGGCCAGAGTCCCTTGCCCGTCTCTAATGGCAGTCCTCATATCCGTATCCAGAACTGTCTGGTGGGTGGCGCGTGAACATCTTAGAAGAGATTCTGGAGAAAGCCCGTCGTGTTGCCCAAGAGGCTGAAGTGTTCCACCTGGAGCAGGTGGACACGCCCGTGCGCTTTGAGGCCAACCAACTCACGTCCATAGACACCCGGGAGCTTACAGGTGTTGCGCTGCGCATCATCAAGGACGGCAGAGTGGGGTTCAGCGCAACCACTGACCTGAGCGACCTTGATGCCTTGGTCCAGGCGGCGGTGGAGACGGCCCCCTTTGGCGCGGAGGCCCAATTCCAGTTCCCTGAAGTCCAGTCAGTGCCCACAGTGCCGGTCTTTGACCCTGCGGTTGGTGACCTGCCACTTGACCGGATGGTACGGATTGGCCAGCAGACGATGGACGGCATCCGTGCGTTTTCTGATGAAGTACTGGTCAGCGGCAGTGTATCCCGCTCCTCCCAGACCGTGACGCTGATGAACAGCAGGGGCGGGTATGTTCAGTATGCAAAATCCGGGTTTGGCATTGGCTTTGAGGGCTCAGTGGTCAGGGGTACGGATATGTTGTTCGTATTCGACTCGCTGAGCGGGTGCCGCCCAATTGGGGACAGCTCCCCGGTGGTGGCATCAATCATCCGCCAGTTGGAGTACGCCAAGCACACAGCAACCACGGAGACCAAGTCCATGCCTGTCCTCCTGATGCCCACGGCGGTTGCAAGCGTGGTGCTTTCACCCATCCTGGTGGCTCTCAATGGCAAAACGGTGGTGCAGGGGACGTCACCCCTGGCCGATAAGCTAGGCCAGCAAGTTGCGTCACCTGCGTTCAGCGTAGTCAACGACCCCACGCTACCCTTCGTGCCGGGCAGTCGTCCTAGCGACGACGAGGGAGTTGCCAGCAAACGAGTGCCACTTATAGATAAAGGTGTCGTGGCCAACTTCCTCTATGACCTCCAGACGGCAGGGCAGGCCAACGCAGAGAGCACCGGCAGCGGTGAACGAGGCCTCAGCAGCTTGCCATCGCCCGCCTCCAGCGTACTGGTGGTCAGTGAAGGCCAGTCCTCTTTTGAACAGATGCTCGCTGAAATGGGTGAAGGGTTGGTCGTAGAGCGGTTGCTCGGTGCTGGGCAAGGTAATATGCTTGGAGGAGACTTCAACGCCAACGTGCTGCTGGGGTACAAAGTGGAGGGTGGGCAGATAGTGGGCCGGGTGAAGGACACCATGGTTCACGGTAACGCCTACAAAGCCCTTGAGAACCTTATTGCAGTTGGCGGTCAGGGCCGGTGGGTGGGAGGCGGACTGTATACCCCATCCATTGTCTGCGCTGACATTGCAGTAGCCACCAAAGCGTGAGAGGCACCACGTCCAGTGACCATTGAGAATGTACTAACAGAACTGGCTGACTTGGATAAGCAGGTGAAGACAGCCTCCTTGACCCAACTGAGCGGCTTGCTCCCGGAAGACCTGGAGTCTTTACAGGCCCAGTGGGATGCAATCGTTCCAGAGCGACGGGAAGAGATTCTCATCCGCGCTGTTGAGCTGACGGAGGAGAACGTGGAAATGGATTTCCAGGTTCTCTTCTCTTACTGCGTGGCTGACCCCGCGGCCAAAGTTCGGGAGAAGGCGGTGCACGGACTCTGGGAGTCCGACGACCGCAAGAATATTGCGCTGCTGGCTGACCGTCTTGAGAACGACAGCGACGCTGCGGTGAGGGCGGCTTCCGCAATGGCGCTGGTCCGCTTTGCCACTCTTGGCCAGGAAGGCAAGCTGGTGACCAAGGACGCGGAGCGCGTGCATGAGGTCCTCATGGATACACTTGAGGACACGGATGAAGACCTAGAGGTACGGCGACGCGCACTGGAGTCAGTTGCGGTTTCCCCTGAAGGGAACATCCGTGAGTGGATTGACTGGGCATACTCAAGTAATGAACAAGGACTGAAGTGCAGCGCGGTGTTTGCCATGGGACGTACCGTGGACGAATCTTGGCTTCCGGTAATCCTGGAAGAGATGGATAACCCTGACGCTGCCATGCGGTATGAGGCAGCCAACGCTAGCGGGGAGCTGGGAGAAGAGGACGCGATACCTCGCCTGGCCGAACTCTTAGACGACTCCGATTCCCAAGTCCAGGTGGCGGCAATCCATGCCCTGGCTTGCATTGGGGGCATCTCTGCGAAAAAGCTTCTGCGCAAGTGCGCCAAGTCTGATGATGATTCCCTCCGTGAGATGGCGGAGGAGGCCCTTGAGATGATGGATATGGAGGAGGCCCCGCTCTCCTTCAGACATAGCCTTACATAACGGGTGGCCCAGCCACGGTGGAAATGACCGTAAACGGAAAAATTACCAACCTCGTCTCTTCGGGAGGTGTTGTATATCGTAGAGGGCAGGCGGGGTCGCTGGAAGTGGCCTTGTGCGGTCGCCTGCAATCTAGGACGTGGAGCCTGCCCAAGGGAACTCCGGAGGAGGGTGAGACCATTCAGCAGACAGCCCTTCGTGAGGTCCAAGAGGAAACCGGCCTGGAAGTGAGCATTGAAGCGGAATTGGGACATATTGAATACAAATTTTCACGGTCCCATGAAGCCGAACGGTTTCACAAGCGAGTCTACTTTTACTTGATGTCCACCCACGGCGGGTCCATAGACCTGCATGACCCTGAGTTTGACGTGGTCAAGTGGGTACCCATGAATGAAGCGGCGAGTACCTTGACCCACGTCAATGAGGCCCAGGTTATCGATCGCGCCGCTAAAGCCCTCACTGAACGGAGATCTGGTTATGAATGACCTCGTGGCCCAGGGTGAAAAAGTCCGGTTGCGCTGGAAGCGTGTAGACGATGCCGCTGACGACTACGAGTGGCGGACTGATGATGAGTTGGCCAGGCTGGACGCCACCATTGCGCTGCGGCTGCCCTTTCAAGAGTACCTCCACATTCATGAAGATGAGTTCCGCTACCCATCCCCCTCTGTGCGACGTTATGCCATACAGACTCTGGACGGCCTGCACATAGGCAATTGCATGAGCTATGACATAGATGTGATGGCAGGTGAGGCGGAGGTGGGCATCATGGTGGGAAACAGAGAGTATTGGGGCAAGGGTTATGGGTCTGAGGCAATGTCACTGTTGATTGAAGAGTGCTTCAGAATTCCGGCCTTGAACCGTCTCTACCTTCATACGCTGGAATGGAACGCCCGCGCCCGCAAGGGTTTCAGTAAGTGCGGGTTCCGTGAGCTCAAGCCGGTTCAGCGTTCCGGCAAGTCATTCATTTTCATGGAGCTCCTGCGTAGTGAGTGGGAGGCTATACGCACAGAATGGATAGCTGCCAAGGACACCGCTGACGGTAGGTAGGCAGCGTAACTAAATGAATAGGAGAAGGGGCGCACTATTGTG
>CAVOAJ010000057.1:0-8766 GCA_963693605.1 Dehalococcoidia bacterium
CAGATTTTCAGGACCTCATGACATCAATGGACCGGACCAAAGATCGTCTGAACGAGCGTAGCTGGCTATCGATAGGGACAGCCAGAGACCTCTTGCAGATTAGCGATACCACCCTGCGGCAGTGGGCAGATACCGGCTTGATACGCACCTACCGCACGCCAGGGGGACACCGCCGCTTCTCCACGGGCGATATCAAGGCGCTGGTGCGCAACCGTGACGATTCTGAAGATAACCGTACAGCCGCCACTGAGCATGAACTTCTCCAGGGAATCCGCCGCAGACTGAGCAAGCTCAGTGACAACGATTCCCTCTGGCACGCAAGGTTCAGCGGCTCTGACCAAGAGCGTATGAGAGAGCTTGGCAGGAGCCTCATTTCCGTATGCTCCGGCGTCCCATCCCGCCAGAAGACCGCCCAAATTGCCGCGTCTGTAAGGGCCATAGGCTTAGAGCAGGGCGCAGAGGCCGCCTCGCAAGGCGTCCCGCTGGTGGAGTCACTCCAGGCGTTCACCTTCTTCCGTTCAGCGCTCCTAGAGGCGTTCAAAGAGAGTCTGCCAAGGCAGCAGGCCTCCGCCGCCAGGCTGGCCCGCGTTTGGCGTCAGGTTATTCGGCTAACAGACGAGTCCCTTTTCGGCCTAGTGCGCGGCTATGAACGCACCATTCCATCCGCACGTCGTACCAAAAACGCTCAGGCGTAACCATTTAGGAGAGGCATGGCCACCACCACAGCACCCGATCTTCTCGACGGCAAATTGCTCAACCTCATCCAATCGGCTTTCCCTCTGGTTGAGGAGCCGTTCAAGGCCATTGGCGAGACCATGGGCATCTCTGAGACGGAAGCTATTGAACGTATCGCGGTGCAGAAGAAGCGCAACGTGGTGCGGGAGATCAACGCCATCTTCGACACACGGCGGCTGGGTTACCACAGCACGTTGGTAGCCTTCCGCTACGCCCCTGACAAACTTGACGCGGCAGCGCAGGAGATCAGCAAGCACCCCGGCGTGAGCCACAACTACGCTAGAGTTGGCCAGTTCAACCTCTGGTTTACGCTTGCAGTGCCCGCTGGCGGCGACCTCAAGGCCTCCGTGGAGCGCATGGCTGAGGCCACCGGCGCGGAAGCCGTCCGCATCATGCCCACCATCAGGTTCTTCAAGATTGGCGTGAACTTTGACATGGTGGAGAAGAAGGGCGCGGCGCATGACTACTACTCCCCGGACGGATACACCAAAGGAAGCAAGCAAAATGGTGTGAATGAGGACTGGAACAAGGCCGCAACAGTCACCCCCTTTGAGATAGACGCCATCAGGGAGCTTCAGGAAGACCTGGCCCTGGAATCCCGTCCCTTTGACGGCATGGCGGAAAGATTGGGCGTCACGGTGCCTGAGTTGTTCAAGCTGGCCGCTGACTTTCAAGACCGGGGCATCATGCGTCGCTATAGCGCGGTGCTTCACCACCGCAAGGCAGGGTTCAAGTCCAATGCAATGCTGGTGTGGAAGGTGCCTGAAGAGCGGTCTGTGGAAGTGGGCATGATTATGGCGGAGAGTCCGTGGGTCACGCACTGCTATGAGCGCCCCACATTCCCTGACTGGCCCTACACCCACTTCACCATGATTCATGCCGGCACCAAGGGAGAGTGTGAGCAGGTGGCCCGTGACATCTCCAAGGCCACCGGCATCACGGAGTACCAGGCCCTTTACAGCAACCGAGAGTATAAGAAGACCCGCGTCCGCTACTTTGTAGAAGATGAGGCGCCCTTCTAGTCATGGACCGCACCTCACGCAACCCCTACTACCCCGCCTTCCTCGACCTGCGAGGCCGCCGCTGCGTGATTATTGGAGCGGGTGAGATTGCAGAACGCAAGGTACAGCAGGTGCTGGCGTGTGAGGGGAACGTCACCTTCATCAGCCCAGAGGCATCAGCGTCCATCCGTGAGCTTGCAGAGACCAACGCGGTGGAGTGGCTGGCGCGTCCCTACGCATCTGGCGACCTTACAGGCGCGTTTCTGGCTATAGCCGCCACCGACGACACCACGGTCAACCAGCAGGTACACGCTGAGGCGGAAGCCAAGGGCATTCTGCTGAACGTGGTGGATATACCCGCGTTGTGCTCTTTCATTGCACCCGCAGTGGTTGAGCGAGGCCCCGTAAAGGTGGCCATCTCCACGGGAGGAGCCAGCCCTGCCCTGGCCCGCAAGCTGCGAGAGAGCTTGGAGGGTCACGCCTCTCTGGCCTGGGCTGACGCAGCCAAGGCCCTGGCAGAAGTGCGAGAAGAACTTAAGCAAGGTGGATCTCAAGCGTCACCGGACGCATGGCAGCTTGCCATGGACACGCAACTCCTGGCGCTGGTGCAAGCGGGAGACCACGAAGGCGCAAAGGCCCGGCTGCGAGAGTCTCTGAAGGAAGTAGCAGTGCCAGTCGTGAGTGACGCCAACCAGTCCACCCATATCATGGTTACGGGAGTCAACCACCACACGGCCCCCATGGAGACACGGGAGCAGTTCAGCCTGACCCGCGCCCAGGTACCGGAAGCCCTTGACCTGTTGAAGCAGACCTACGGCAGAGGCGTGGTGGTCGCAACATGCAATCGCACTGAGATATACACCATTGCTGAGAACGGCCAGTCCACCCCAAAGGCATTGGGCGCATTCTTCAAGGCCCAGTTTGGCGTGGGCATAGCTGAAGCTGAGCCGTACATCTTCACTCTCCAGCAAGAAGAGGCCGTCCAACACCTCTTCCGTGTCGCCTCAGGGCTGGACTCGCTCATCTTGGGTGAGTCGGAAGTGCTGGGGCAGGTACGCGAAGCCTACAGTGCGGCCACGACCCAGGATTCAGCAGGCGGTACGCTCACAAAGCTGTTCCACGCGGCCTTGCGCGTTGGCAAGCGCGCTAGGACAGAGACCGCCATTGGTAGAAACGCCATGTCTGTAAGCCGCGCCAGTGTGGAGACTGCCCGCCGACTCTTAGGTGACCTCAGGTCCCGCAAAGCTTTGGTGGTTGGCGTAGGGGAAGCGAGCAAGCTAGCCGCCCAGGCACTGAAAGATGCAGGAGTGGAATGGCTGGTGATAACAAACCGCACGCCCCAACACGCTGAAGAGCTGGCCCAAGACCTGGATGCCACGGTGGCGCCCCTGGACATGCTACCGGAACTCCTAGCCCAGGCAGACATCGTCATCACCTCTACGGCCGCACCGGAATATCTCATTGGGCCATTACTTTTGGGTGAGGTCATGCCTCAGCGGCAGGACCGGCCGCTTTTCCTCATGGACCTGGCCATGCCGCGAGACGTGGACCCAGCCGTGGAGGATATGCCTGGTGTGCACGTCTATGACCTAGACCATCTGGAGATGGTGGCCGAGTCCAACCGGCGTGAACGTGAGGCAGAGGCACTGAAGGTAGAAGTCATTGTGGATGAGGAGACAGCCAAGTTCCAAGCATGGTGGGACACTCAGCAAGTCACCCCCACCATCGCAGCAATCCACCACCACGCGGAAGGGGTCCGCAGCACTGAGCTTAAGCGTACGCTCCGCAGCCTGGCTCACCTCCCAGAAAAGGACTTGCAACGGATTGAGGCCCTCAGCAAAGCGTTGGTGAAGAAGCTGTTGGACGCCCCTATCCGTTCTCTCCGTGACCGCAGAGATGAAGAACACACCCAGGCCGCCCGCAAGCTCTTTGGTATCGACGAAGAGTAGGCGTCCGGGCGCATAAGCACCCTTCACAGGAGCAACGTGGGACAGACCATCAGAGTCGGCACCAGAGGCAGCCGGCTTGCCCTTACACAGACGGAATTGGTGGCTGCAGCGCTGCGTTTGCAGGCGCCGGACGCTGACGTCCAGACTGTGGTTATCAGCTCCCTTGGTGACCAGCATGCGGATGCGCCACTGGCGTCCCTTGGCGTGGGCGTGTTCACCAAGGCCCTGGAAGAAGCATTACTGGATAAGCGCATAGACCTTGCTGTCCACAGCTTGAAAGACCTGCCCACTGACCCGCCACCTGGGCTTGCAGTGCTCCCTGTCATGCCACGGGAAGACCCCCACGACGTGCTGGTGAATCGCTGGCACTCGCCTCTGGCTGAGCTTCCAGCGGGAGCCCGCATAGGCACTAGCAGTCCACGGCGAGAGGCGCAACTCCGTGCGGCGCGGCCTGACCTAACGTTCCTGACTATTCGCGGAAACGTGGAGACCCGGTTGAACAAAGCCTTGGGCGACGACGACTCCGGCTACGACGGCACAGTGCTGGCGGCTGCGGGGATAGCCCGCCTGGGCCTTGGCGCGAATATAGCCGAGGTGCTATCTCCAGAGGTCTGCACGCCTTCTCCCGGCCAGGGCGCACTTGCCGCCGAGACCAGGGACGACAACATTGAACTGCTGTCGCTCCTCAACGCAATAGTCCACCAGCCCACCAAGGCCGCCGTTGAAGCGGAGCGATGGGTGCTGCGGGCCACCGGCGGCGGTTGCGCGGTGCCTCTGGGCGCGTATGCCATTGCTGAGGGCGATATGCTGCAACTCTGGGCCACGGTTACCAGCCCTGACGGCGTGATTGTTCACCGCACCCACTTTGAGTGGCCTGTCGTTGACCCTGAGGGTGCTGGCAAGGAAGCAGTACGCCGTCTGCTGGAAATGGGCGCAGGAGCGCTCATGGGCGTGGAGGGAGCGTCGTGAGTAAGCCAGGGACCGTCTACTTGGTTGGCGCTGGGCCCGGAGACCCTGACCTCATCACCGTAAAGGGGCTCCGCTGCCTGGAACAGGCTGACGTGGTGGTCTATGACCGCCTCTCCAGCCCAGACCTGCTGCGCCATGTGCGCCCTGATGCCGAAAAGGTGTTTATGGGCAAGGAGCCCAGCACCCCTGGTGAGTTCCAACAGGCCATCAACCAGGCACTAGTGGACGCAGCAAGGGCGGGGAAAATGGTGGTGAGGCTCAAAGGCGGAGACCCCTTTGTCTTTGGGCGCGGTGGTGAGGAGTTGTTGGCGCTACGTGAGGCAGGTATCCCGTTCCAAGTGGTGCCGGGCGTTACGTCAGCGGTAGCAGTCCCCGCTTATGCGGGTATACCCATCACACACAGGGGCGCAGCAACGGCCTTCACGGTGGTCAGCGGTAGTGAGGACCCCACCAAGCCTGAGACTGACCTGGACTGGCCCGCACTGGCAGCCACGCCTGGCACGCTGGTGGTACTCATGGGCTGGCGCAGGTTGGAGGGCATTGTGGACACCCTCTTGCAGCATGGCCGCTCACCGGACACGCCCGTGGCCGTTGTCCAATGGGGTACAACACCTAAGCAGCGCACCGTCTCTGGAACGCTCGTCGATATTGTCCAGCGCGGCAACGAGGCTGGCCTCACATCCCCAGTGGTAACCGTGATAGGTGCAGTGGCAAGTCTGCATGATGCGTTGCGCTGGTTTGACACCGGCCCCCTCTTTGGCAAGCGCGTGCTGGTAACTCGCTCACGCACGCAGGCAAGCTCTCTCGCACGGCTGCTGTCCGAACAGGGAGCAGACGCCGTTGAACTACCGACCATTGAGATTGCTCCCATCGAAAGCTATGTAGAACTTGACTCAGCCCTGGACCATCTGACGGACTATCAATGGCTGGTGCTCACCAGCGTCAACGGCGTGGAGGCGGTGTTGGACCGTTTAAATGGTCGCAACATAGGCGCAACCAAGGTGGCGGCCGTAGGCCCTGCAACAGCCGCAGCATTAACAAAGCGGGGCGTCAACGTGGACTTCATGCCGGAGACGTACACCAGCGCTGGCATTGTTGAGGGGTTCAGCAAGTTTCCCATGGCCGGAGCGCGCGTTTTGCTGGCACGGGCTGACATTGCCCCGGAGACGCTGCCTCAAGCGCTGGCCTCCCTTGGCGCTAAGGTGGAAGAGGTCACAGCCTACCACACCCTGCTTCCCGCAGGTGCGAGCGACGAGGCGCAACGCCTATTGGCTTCTGGTACCATAGGCGTTGCCACGTTCACCAGCTCCTCCACCGTCAGAAATCTTGTGGCGCTGCTGGACGGAGACACATCCCTGTTACAAAAGCTGACCATTGCCTCCATTGGCCCCGTTACAAGTCAGACCGCAGTGGAGCTTGGTCTCAAAGTAGACGTGGAAGCTGAAGAACACACCGTTCCCGGCCTCGTTCAGTCACTGGTGGACCACTTTCAAATGGTAAAAACGGACAAGCAGTAACAGCAGGAGTGGAGAGATGGCAGAGGCGCTATTCGGCAGAAAGGCGGGGTCAGGCCAGGGCAGCGGTGCGGGCTTTCCAAACGTACGCCTACGCAGGATGCGCGGCACATCCGCGCTGCGGGGAATGGTGCGTGAGACGTCACTTTCACCGGAGCACTTTGTTTACCCGCTGTTTGTCACTCATGGACGCAATATCCGCACGCCCATAGACCCCATGCCTGGGCAGTTCCAATTTTCACTGGACAACCTGCTGATAGAGGTGGCGGAGACGCAGGAGCTTGGCGTGCCTGCGGTGCTGCTCTTTGGCATTCCCGCAGACAAAGATGATATGGGGACGGAAGCCTATGACCCACAGGGCATCGTCCAAGAGGCCATTCGCGCAATCAAGAGCACCGCTCCTAACATGGTGATCATCACAGACGTCTGCCTCT
This sequence comes from Dehalococcoidia bacterium, assembly GCA_963693605.1. Lineage (GTDB taxonomy): Bacteria > Chloroflexota > Dehalococcoidia > Lucifugimonadales > Australimonadaceae > JAQBVZ01. The sequence goes on from CAVOAJ010000057.1 coordinate 6,603, forward strand.
GCGAGTACACGGATCACGGCCACTGTGGCATTGTGACACCCTCCGGCAACGTGGATAACGATCAAACGCTGGAATTGCTGGCAAAGACCGCGCTGTCTCATGCAGCTGCTGGCGCAGACATTGTCGCGCCTTCTGCCATGATGGACGGCCAGATAAAAGCTATCCGCACTGCCCTGGACGCCCACAATTTGTCGAACACTGCACTCATGGCCTACGCATCGAAGTTCTCGTCAGCATTCTACGGGCCATTCCGTATCGCCGCCGACTCGACACCGCAGTTTGGCGACCGCCAGAGCTATCAGATGGATGCCGCCAACAGCCGTGAGGCTCTGCGTGAGATGGAGCAGGATGCTGCGGAAGGTGCAGACGTACTCATGGTGAAGCCTGCGCTCCCCTACCTGGATATCTTGTCCAAGGCGCGAGAACGGTTTGACCACCCCCTGGCGGCCTACAACGTCTCTGGTGAATACGCCATGCTCAAAGCCGCAGCGGCCAACGGCTGGCTGGATGAGTCCCGCGCCATGATGGAGACGCTCATGGGCATACGGCGTGCCGGCGCGGACATCATCATCACGTACTTTGCCAAGGACGCGGCCAAGCTCCTACGCGCGGAGCAATAGCCGATGCCCGACGTGGCAGGTACGCTGGGTGAGCAACTTGGCACGTACCGTGAGCGCTGGACGCTCATCACTGAATTTTCGAAGTACGAGCAGGTAGCCCGAGACCCCAGTGCATTGCAAATACGATTGGCGCTGGAAGCGTAAGGACGCCTCCTTCCCAATCTCGATCAAAAGGAGCAACGTGGACCACTCTCACTCTGAAGCGCTCTTCACTCGTGCACAACGCGTCATCCCCGGCGGCGTGAACAGCCCCGTGCGCTCTTTTGGCGGCGTGGGTGGCACGCCCCCGTTCATTGTGTGTGGTCAGGGCCCCCATATCTGGGACGCTGACGGGCACCAGTACCTGGATTTCCTGGGTTCATGGGGTCCGCTGGTGCTAGGCCACGCTCACCAATCCGTGATACGAGCTGTCCAAGGCGCTGCGGCATACGGCACCTCTTTTGGCGCACCCACGGAGGGTGAGGTGAACCTGGCTGAGCGCATCAACCAGGCTTTTCCTTCCATGGAAATGGTCAGGTTGGTCAACTCCGGTACTGAAGCCACAATGTCAGCCATCAGGGTTGCCAGGGCCTATGCCGGACGGGACAAGATTATCAAGTTCAACGGTTGCTACCACGGCCACTCTGACGGACTGTTGGTCAAAGCAGGTTCAGGTGCAACCACACTCGGTGTGCCAACCAGCCCCGGAGTCCCCGATGCCTATGCCAGCGAAACATTGGTGGCGGAGTACAACCGGCTGGAGACCGTGGAGGAGCTCTTCAAGGCATACAAAGACCAGGTGGCGGCGGTAATAGTGGAGCCGGTGGCGGGGAATATGGGCGTGGTGCCGCCGGACCCAGGGTTCCTTGCAGGTCTGCGAGCCATGACCCATGAGCACGGGGCGCTGCTGATATTTGACGAGGTCATTACTGGGTTCAGGGTCGCTTTTGGCGGCGCGCAGGAGCGGTACGGCGTTGAGCCAGACCTCACTTGCCTTGGTAAAATCATTGGCGGCGGGTTGCCCGTGGGCGCCTACGGAGGTCATCGCGACGTCATGGCCATTGTTGCACCGCTGGGGCCCGTCTACCAAGCAGGGACGCTCTCAGGCAATCCCCTGGCTGTTGCAGCGGGCATCGCCTGCCTCACGGAGCTTCAGGCCCCCGGCGTCTACGAAAGGCTGGAGGAGCTTGGCGCGCGAATGGAGGCCGGTCTGCTGGCCGCCGCCCAGGCAGCGGAAACACCCATCACGGTGAACCGCGTTGGTTCTATGCTCACCGCCTTCTCCACCGCAGGCCCGGTTACAACGATGGAGGAAGTAGCAAAGGCTGACAAGGATGCCTATGCTGACTTTTTCCATCGTTTGCTGGACCAGGGCATCTACGTAGCTCCGTCTCAGTTTGAGGCAGCGTTTGTGTCTTTGGCACACACAGAGAAAGACATAGACCGGGCTACTGAAGCAGCAAAGGTGGCATGGAAAGCTACGTAGGCCGATAGTCAGCGTCACGTGAAAGCAAGAGAGGCAGCCCTAGGGCTGCCTCTCTTCATGCAGATGCTTGAAATGGTTA
>CAVOAJ010000058.1:0-8648 GCA_963693605.1 Dehalococcoidia bacterium
ATTCACGTCGCCCATAGACGAACACTGGGACATATTGGCAACTGACCCTGGCGCTGTACGTGCCAAGGCCTACGACCTTGCGTGCAATGGCAGTGAGCTTGCGGGAGGCAGCATCAGAGTCCACAGGCGGGACCTCCAGGAGCGCATCTTTTCAACACTCGGCTACTCAAAGGAGTCCGTGGGTGACCTGTTTGGACATCTGCTGGAGGCCTTTGAGCACGGCGCGCCGCCCCACGGAGGATTTGCCGGCGGCATTGAGCGACTGGTGGTGCTGTTATCAGACGGTGCGGAGTCCATCAGAGACGCCATGGCCTTCCCCAAGACCCAAGCGGCGGTGGACCCGCTGTTCGGAGCGCCATCACCAGTGTCTGACAGCCAGCTCAAAGACCTCCACCTCCGGTTGTCTGAGGAAGCGCTGGCCCAGGCCAATAATGCGGGAGGCGGAGCATAGTCATGGCAGCGCCTTACTATCAGAGTAGCAGCAAGTCCAAGGGGCGTCCGTCTGACAATATAATCATTGCGGGTTTCCGGTTCATGATTTTAGCTATCGCCGTCGTTGCGTGGCCCCTCGCCCTGCTCCCACTCTCACCTCTGTTGGCGATGACCTCCACGATCACCATTGCCTTTACCTATGTTTTCTTCACCACGCCGGAAGACGTCAAACGGGTATTTTTGGCCACTCCCGGACCCGTCCGTGCAGGGATTGAAGTTTTGGTCCACATAGCGGCACTGGGAGGGGCGGTGCTGGGCCAATGGCCTCCAATCGCAGGGCTGGCCGTGGCCGTAGTGTTCCTCACTTCGCTCTTGATAAATTCCCCAAGATTGCTCTGGCTGCTACGGGGTGCGCCGGAAGCTGAGCAGCCAGTACCGTTGCCTGACCGTTACGACTATCTATTAGATGGTGAGAATGAGGCCTAGCCTCTCTGGTACACAATCGCATAATTCCACGAAGGAGCGTCGCTGATGGCATCAACACCTGAAGAACAGTTACAAGGATTGGGAATCACACTGCCTGAACCGGCTGCCCCCGTGGCCAATTACGTGCCTTACGTTCAGACAGGGAACCTGCTGTTCATCGCAGGCCAGATATCTCGCACACCTGATGGTGCGAACATGCAGGGTAAGCTGGGCGACACCATGACGGTGGAGCAGGGATACGTGGCCGCGCGGTCAGCCGCAATTTTTGCCATCGCAGCTATCAAGTCTGCCGTTGGTGACTTGGACAGGGTGTCGCGCATCGTGCGGGTGTTCAGTATGGTGAACTGCGCGCCAGATTTTGGCGACCAGCCTAACGTGGCCGATGGTGCGTCCGATCTGTTCGTGGGCGTGTTCGGCGACAAGGGACGTCACGCGCGCTGCGCCATTGGCCATGCATCACTGCCCGGTGGCGCGGCCATTGAATTGGAAATCATTGTGGAAGTAGCGAGCTAGTCGCCTACGACACCCGTCGCTAGCTGCGCTGACAGCAATGTGTTGGAGAGCAGCATGGCTATGGTCATGGGCCCCACGCCTCCTGGCACAGGGGTAATGGCCTCTGCCTTGGCCGCCACTGACTCATAGTCCACGTCACCAGCCAACCGATAACCGGACTTCTTGGTGGCGTCCTCCACCCTGTTGGTGCCAACGTCTATGACAATCACACCTTCACGCACCATGTCCGCCGTTATTGCTCCGGGGCGGCCCATGGCCGCCACCAGAATGTCCGCCTGACGGGTTATGGCAGCGAGGTCTGGCGTGCCCGTGTGACAGATGGTAACTGTTGCGTTGGCCCCTGGAGCCTTCTGTACAAAGAGCGCCGCCAGCGGCTTGCCCACAATATTGCTGCGGCCGCAGATGACCACATGCTTGCCGGAAGGGTCGTAACCGCTCCGTAGCAACAGTTGCTGCACGCCGGCGGGAGTCGCGGAGATGAACCGTGGGCGGCCCTCCATGAGCAGCCCCGTGTTGAAGGGGTGAAAGCCGTCCACGTCTTTGGCAGGGTCAATGGCCAACATGATGACTCGTTCATTTATGTGGGGCGGCAGTGGTAGCTGCACCAGGATGCCGTGAAATTTGGGGTCTGCGTTCAGCCGCAGCACCAGCTCCAAAAGCTCCTCTTGGGTGGTCTCAGCACTGAGGTTATACGTCTCACTGTAGATGCCCACCTCTTCACAGGCCCGGCCCTTGTTCCGCACGTAAATGGCTGACGCAGGGTCATCTCCCACAAGTACAGCGGCCAGGCCCGGCGTAACGCCCTGCCCGTCCTTCAGCGCACGAACGCCCTCCGCCACCTCAGCGCGCACCTGGGCTGAAATCTCCCGGCCATCAATGATTTTTGCTACCATTCTGTCCTCCCAAGTGCATACGACGGCATGATAGCACGCTGCACCTGTCCTGAATCCACGCGCTTAACCATCTGTTAAAAGCTTGACAGAAAGCCAGTCCGATGTATGATTCCCGACATCTATCCATTCATTTTGGATAGATGTCACTTAGTCATGGACTGGGCGGACAGCATCAGACTACCCAAGTACCAGACATCCAAACGAAGGAGCAAGTGGTAGATATGATTAAGAGGTTGGTGAATACGAAATTGGCATTCCTGGCCATGGCCCTTGTAGCGGTCATGGCTCTGGGCGCATGTGGGGAAGATGAGCCTACAGGGCCTATCAAAATTGGAGTTGGGCTTGGCCTGACCGGAGCGGTGGCCTATATTCACGTGCCATGGCTTGAAGGCGCACAGTTGGCCGTTGATGAAGTCAACGCCGCAGGTGGCGTTAACGGCCGGTTGATAGAGCTATCAGCCCTAGACAACAAGGGAGCCACTGAAGACGGGTTGTCCGTCACACGAGAGCTAATCCACGACCAGCAGGTGGATTTCCTGATGTCAGGTTGGATGAGCAACATCTGTATGGCCTCCACACCAGAGGCTGAAGATGCACAGATCATCTACATGGCTGGATGTATGACAGACGCCTTCACCACCTCTGGTGGTCACGACTACTCCTTCCGGGCCACCGGAAACGCTCTGATGCAGGGCTACGTGGGTGCGGAGTACATGGCGGCCCGGTTCCCGGACAAGAAAACGTTTTACGTCATTACCGCAAACTATGAATTTGGCGCTTCCATCCGTAAGTTCTTCCTTGAGCACCTGAAAGAGTTGGTTCCAGACGCTGAAATTGTGGGTGAAGCCCAGCCGGCCTTCATTGAGTCTGACTTTGGGCCAATCATCAGTGACATTCAGGCCAAGGACCCGGACGTGGTGGTATATGCCCTGGCCGTGGCGCCTCCGTTCCTGCAGCAGGCCATTGCACTTGGCATGTTCCAAGACCGCATCGTCTTCTCCGTGAGTGGTCACATTGACCAGGACCTCATTAACTACACTGAGGAAGACGGCGCTCCCGTTGGCATGCACGGCGCGGTTACCCGTTCATATGCGATTAATGACCCCGCCGCTGAGGCCTTTGACGCCAAGATTCAAGAGAAATACGAACGCGTAGCTATCAGCAGTCACTATTATGGCTACAACAGCGCCCGCGCCCTGATAGAGGGCATCGAAGAAGCTGGCAGCACGGACACTGACAAGGTGAGGGAAGCCTTAGAGGGACTGGTAATAGAAGGATCTCCCTTCGGTCCAGTAACCATCCGCGCTTGTGACCACCAGGTCATCCTGCCCATGTGGGTTGGGGAGGCGGTATGGGACAGCACGAACAGTGAGCCGAGGGTAACGAATCTGGTGGAATTCAACGCCGCCGACTTCTACCCGAGCTGTGATGAGGTTGCCGCGATGAGAGAGGCGTCCTAAAGAAGATATGGAGACATTCCTGCTCCAATTGAGCAGCGGCCTTATTAAGGCCATGCTCCTTTTTCTCATCGCCTCAGGACTATCGTTGATTTGGGGCATGGGCCGCGTTATAAACGTGGCCCATGCTTCGTTCTATGTGCTGGGAGCCTTTATTGTCCTCAGCATGATGCAGTTGCCCTTTGATGCAGCCATTAATTACGCCCTTGCACTGGTCCTTGCGCCCATCATTGTCGCGCTGGTTGCCGCTGTCATTGAACTAGGGCTACTGCGACGGGTATACCATCGCGGTATTTTGCCCGTGGTGATGGTCACCTTTGGACTGGTGTTCGTCTTCCAAGGCCTGGTCAGGATTATCTGGGGTGATGAGCTTCACGTGGTGAACACTCCAGCTTTTATGCGAGGCGCTGTCTCCTTGGGTGTGGTGACCATAGCCAAAAACCAACTCCCCATCATCATCGTGGCCCCTCTGACCGCCATAGGCATCTGGGCGGTGTTCTACCGCACACGGTGGGGCACCTTGGTCCGCGCCGCAACGCAAGATAGAGAAATGCTTAACGCACTAGGTACCAACGTACCCCGGTTGTTCACTGTCACCTTCATGATGGCGGCCTCCCTGGCCGCGCTGGGTGGCGTTCTGGTGGCCCCCACCATTGGCCTCTTCCCCGCCATGGACGGCCCGCTGATAGTGGACGCCTTTGCAGTGGTGGTCATTGGTGGCCTGGGAAGCATCCTGGGCAGCCTGCTGGCCGCCATTATCATTGGCCTGGTATTTGCCTTTTCCCTTTTGATTGCCCCGGAACTGGGAACGGTCCTCACGTTCCTCATCATGGCTGTGGTGCTCTCCTTCAGGCCATGGGGGCTCCGGGGGTCTCCTGAGTAGGTCATATGTGTGGAATACGGGTTGCAGTAGCAAAGAGACTCGCACGCCGTAAGCGCCAATCGAGGGATAATGCTGTCAGCGACTAAAAAACGATTCGCAGCAGCGAAGCAGAATGCTTCGTGGTTGCAACCTGCGCTTTTAGCGGGGCTGGCCATTTTCAGCCTGATAGTCCCTCTCATTCTGGGTACGTTCAACGTCTTCCTGGCCACTGAGATATTGATACTGGCCCTCTTTTCCGTCAGCTTTAACATGCTGTTGGGTTATACCGGAATGGTCTCCTTTGGCCAGGCCGCATACTACGGGCTGGGGGCCTACGCTGCGGGATTGTTCGTCACACGCATGGGACTTCCCATGCCCCTGGCCTTTGCCCTTGCCCCGTTTGTTGCGGCAGTAGGCGCGGCCTTAGTGGGGGCCATTGCCGTAAGGCGCGCCCATGCTTACTTCATCATGCTGACGCTGGCCTTTGGGCAAATTGTCTACGCCATTGCGTTGAGCTGGTACTCCGTCACCGGAGGCGACAACGGCCTATTGGGCGTGCGCCCTATACCCCTCCTAAGTTCACCCACTAACTACTACTACTTTGTTCTGGTGGTGGTTGTGATCTGCCTCTATGCAATGTACAGGCTGGTGAACTCTCCCTTTGGCAGTGGGCTCAAGGCCATACGTGAAAACCCACTCCGTGCCGAGGCCATTGGCATCAACGTGTTGCTGCACCGGTGGGTCATTTTCATAATAGCGGGCTTTTTTTCCGGGGTAGCTGGAGCGCTCCTGGCCTTCTTTCAGCGGAGCATATTCCCAGACGCGGCGCTGTTTACCAAATCCTTTGATCCCCTGGTGACCACGGTACTGGGGGGAGTGGGGAATTTTTTCGGCCCGGTGGTTGGGTCCATATTCCTGGTCCTGCTTGAACGCTTTGTTGTGCGGTTCACTGAACACTGGCTCTTGGTGGTGGGCGGACTGGTGATTATCGTGGTCATTGGCTTCTCCCGGGGCATCACGGGCTTTGATATTTCCCGGTTCTTTGGGAGGCGGAGGTAACAATGACAACCGACTCAGAAATACTCAAAGTCCAATCCCTCCAGAAGCACTTCGGTGGTATGAAGGCGGTGGATGGCGTTGACCTCAACGTCCCCAAGGGTGAGATTCGTGCCATCATTGGCCCCAACGGGGCGGGTAAGACCACGCTATTCAATCTCATAACCGGCCAGATCAAGCCTGATTCAGGCAACGTGAGCTTCCATGGCAACGACATCTTTGCCAAGCCTGCCTACGCCCTCTGTCGCATGGGGCTAGCCAGAACGTTCCAGATAACCAGCGTATTCCTTGACCTAACCGCCTTTGAGAACGTGCAGACAGCCTGGTTTGCGCGGCATGGGAACATCTCCAATTTCTTCTCCAAGGCCAAGGGTCTTTTATCGGATGATGTAGACAGCATCCTTGAGAGCGTTGGACTGCAGGAGCACGCCCACCGACAGGCCAAGGTGCTGCCCTATGGAGACCGTCGTCGGCTGGAGGTGGCAATTGCCCTGGCCGCGGAGCCCAGTCTCCTTTTCCTGGATGAGCCCACGGCGGGCATGTCCATCCAGGAACGCATGAACATGATGGCCATGGTCAAGGACATAGCAAAGGCCCGCGGGCTATCTGTGGTATTCACAGAGCATGATATGGACGTGGTCTTTGGCACGGCTGAAAAGATTACGGTGATGCATCAAGGAACGGTCCTGATAGAGGGCGACCCTGATGATGTACGGGCCAATGAGGACGTCCGGCGGGTATACCTGGGGTCACGGGGATAGCCATGCTTGAAGTCAGTAGCATAAATACCTATTACGGGCTGAGTCATGTGCTCTTTGACGTTTCCCTTGAGGTGACTGAGGGAGAGGTGGTCTTCTTGCTGGGCAGGAACGGCGTGGGGAAGACCACCACCATGCGCAGCATCATGGGCCTCACTCCCCCGCAATCAGGGGGAATCACGTTCAAAGGAAAAGAGATTGCCGGAGTACCTCCCTACAAATTGGCGCAAATGGGGCTTGGATATGTGCCGGAGGACCGGCGGATATTTGCGCAGTTGACGGTGCAGGAAAACCTGGAAGTAGCCCGGAAGCAAGGGAGCAAAGACAAGGAAAACTGGACACTGGAGCGGGTCTACTCACTCTTTCCCGCTCTGGAGCGTTTCAAGGGCCGCCAGGGAGGCAGCCTGAGCGGCGGGGAGCAACAGATGCTCACCATTGCGCGCACGCTCATGGGAAACCCAGACCTCCTCATCCTGGACGAACCTGGAGAGGGCCTTGCCCCCGTGGTGGTGGAGCAGTTGCTGGGGCAGCTCAAGGAATTGAAGCAGCAGAATTTGACCATGCTCATCTCAGAGCAGAACCTATGGTTTGCCGGTGAACTGGCTGATGTTGTCTACGTCATTGACCGCGGCCAGACCCAGTACAGAGGGACCGCAGCGGAGTTTGAGGCCAACCAGGAAATTAAGGACGCCTACCTGGCAGTGTAACTGTACGAGTAGGTGTCTCTTTCGCCAGTCAGCGCAGACCGTGATCTTCACAAACCGTTATCACCTCAGAGAGGGAACATGAGCATTTGGACTGAATTACTAGGCATGGAAATTAAACAGACGTACTACGATGCTGGCGGCGTCATGACCCGTGCCGTAGAAGCCGGAGACGGGCCTCCCCTGCTCTTGCTCCACGGCACCGGCGGACACGCTGAGGCGTATGCGCGCAACATGGCCGCCCACGCTGAGCACTTCCACGTCTACGCCATAGACATGGTGGGCCACGGCTATACTGACAAGCCTGACGTGGGATTCTACATCCCTGACTTTGCCAGCCACGTCCTGGCCTTCATAGACGCCATTGGCGCAAAGAAGGTGAGCATCAGTGGTGAGTCCCTGGGCGCAATGGTAGGCGCGTGGATTGCCGCAGAGCATCCAGACAGGGTGGAACGGCTGGTAATGAACACCGGCATGCTCATGCCCCTGGATGACCGTCAGAGCATGATTGACGTGCTGGAACGGAGCCGGCAGGCCACTGGCGGACTCACACTAGAGTCCGTGCGGAAGCGCATGGAGTGGCTGATGTACGACGTGAAGAACGTACCGGATGAGATTGTGGACGTGCGCTACAAGATCTACTCCGAGCCTGGCATGCTTGATGTCATGAGCCGCGTCAGTGAAAGCGTGCTGGCTGGTGTGGTTGACGACGACTACACGGCCAAGTGGCTGAACCCTGAGAAGATGCGGGACATCCAGTGCCCCGTGCTGATTCTTTGGGGCAAGCACAACCCCGGCCAGACGTTGGAGTGCGCCCAGGAAGGCATGACGTATATCAAAGACGCTCGCCTGGTGGTCATGCAAGAGAGCGCGCACTGGCCTCAGTGGGAGGAAGCAGACGTGTTCAACAAGGCGCACATCGCCTTCCTACGAGGCGAGTAACTTTCTGCGACTATAGTGCCTTACAGAAGAAGGGCTGAGGTTTAAACCTCAGCCCTTCTTGCGTCCTCCGCGTTATCATGTAACCAGCAGCTAGTGGGGGTGGCCTATGAAATGGGTCTTCCGTTTCTTCATGGCTCTGGTAATTGTTTTTGGGGTCATCCAACTGGTCCCTTACGGGTGGGACAGATCAAACCCCGCAGTGGCTGCTGACACTCCGTGGAACAGTCCACGAACGGCCGCGTTGGTACACGCTGCCTGCTACGACTGCCATAGCAACGAAACCGTATGGCCCTGGTACTCCACCGTAGCCCCTTTGTCCTGGCTCTCCGTGTACGACGTCAAAAAAGGCCGCGATGAGTTGAACTTCTCACGGTGGCCCAGGATTGGAGAGACCCGTGAAGTGGTTGAGTCCGTCCGTGAGGGTGAGATGCCGCCCCTTCAGTACGTACTTTTGCACCCGGAAGCGCGCCTGTCAGACTCTGAAATTCAGGAACTTGTAGTGGGCTTACGGGCCACACTCTCTCAATGAGCGCAAAATAGCCTTC
>CAVOAJ010000059.1:0-8627 GCA_963693605.1 Dehalococcoidia bacterium
CCCTGGTTGACCTGGCCCAGCATGCTGGCGGACCTCCGGTCCGGACGGCTGAGATTGCTAGCCGCCAGAGCATTCCTGAGCCCTACCTTGACCAACTGCTCACCTCCTTGAACAAGTTCGGCTTCATCAGGAGCCGTCGCGGGCCCCATGGCGGGCATGTGTTGGCCAAGGCGCCAGAGGAAGTGAACCTGGGGATGGTCATTTCCATCCTTGAAGGCAACAATTCATTGTTGGACTGCATCCAAGAACCTGCAGAGTGTACGATGGCCGCTAGCTGCGGCCAACGTGGGATATGGCAGGAGGTAGAGGACGCGGTTCAGAATATCTTGCGAAGGACCACCCTGGCAGACCTCGCCAGCAGGCAGGGTGTCCCTGTTGCCCAGGCCGTACAGTAGGCCAAGACCTTTCCCAGAACAGCATCCTGCGGTACAGTAAACCAACGCGGCCAGGGCTTTAGCCCGTGGCGCGGCTTGGCGGCCCGTTGATTAACGCCGCTGGATGACGAGGAGAAGACCCAATGACACAGCAATCAACAGCACTAACGCCGGACCAAGTGAAGCGGTACAGCCGACACATCATCATGCCCCAAATTGGCAGCCGGGGTCAGCGTAAGCTCATAGACGCTAAAGTACTCATTATTGGAGCTGGCGGACTGGGCGGACCCGTGGCACTGTACCTAGCATTGGCTGGCGTCGGCACCATCGGTATCGTCGACTTCGACACTGTGGACCTGAGCAACTTGCAGCGACAGGTGCTCCACAACACGGAGACCATAGGCTGGACCAAGGTGGCGTCCGCACAGCAGACGCTGAAGCGCTACAACCCTGACGTCAACGTGATAGCCCATGAGTTCCCGCTGACGTCTGACAATGCCATGGAAATTGTGGCGCAGTATGACCTGGTGGTGAACGGTGCGGACAACTTCCCCGCCCGCTATCTGGTCAATGACGCCGCATACTTGAACAACAAGCCGCTGGTGGACGGGAGCATCCTGATCTTTGACGGCCAGCTCACCACCTACCTGCCGGGCCATGGTTGCTACCGCTGCCTCTTCCCCACGCCCCCTCCGCCAGGCATGGTGCCTAATTGCTCTGAAGCAGGCGTATTGGGCGCCCTCACCGGTGTAATCGGCAGCTTGCAGGCCACAGAGGCCGTCAAGGTGCTTTTGGACCAGGGAGAACCTATGGTGGGACGGCTGCTCTTGGTGGATGCCCTGAGCATGGAATTCCGCACAGTCCGGACGCGGAAGGACCCCAACTGCCCATTGTGCGGTGACAACCCAACCGTCACAGAGCTTATAGACTACGAGATATTCTGCGGACTGGCTCCTGTCGCAGAACAGGCCGCGGGCTAGCGCACGTCTGTGGGCGGACATACAAGAATGTACAAAGACATCATTGACGCCATCGGCAACACGCCCCTGGTGGAGTTACCCTCGTTTAGCCCCAAGCGCGGCGTCCGTATCTTTGCCAAACTGGAAGGGCACAACCCTACTGGGAGCGTGAAGGACCGGATTGCCCGCGCCATGGTGGAGCAGGCTGAGAAGGACGGCGCACTGACGCCTGACCGGATTATCCTGGAGCCCACCAGCGGCAACACCGGCATCTCCCTGGCTATGGTGGCGGGCCGGAAGGGGTACCGGCTCAAGGTGGTGATGCCGGAGAACGTCAGCCGTGAGCGAGTAGACTTGCTCACGGCCTTTGGCGCTGAAATTGAATTCTCCGGCGCAGACCAAGGCACCAATGGGGCCATAGCCATAGCCCAGAGCATGGCGGCGGCGGACAGCCAGTACCTCATGCTGTACCAGTACGGTAACGCGGCAAACCCGCTCGCCCATTATGAGACCACCGGCCCGGAGATCATCCGTGACCTCCCGGAGATTACTCACTTCGTAGCAGGACTTGGTACTGGCGGCACCCTCATGGGTACTGGACGCCGCCTGAAAGAGTACAACCCTGCGATAAAGGTCATTGCGGCAGCCCCTCAACCTGACGACCATATACAGGGACTGCGGAGTCTGGAAGAGGGCTTTGTGCCACCTATTCTTGACCTGAGTCTGCTGGACGGGCGCATCATGCTCAAGGGCGAAGAGAGCTTCCGCATGACCTCTGAATTGCTGCGCAAGGAAAGCGTGTTTGCAGGAGTGTCCTCCGGGGCGGTCCTGGCCACTGCGCTCCATGTGGCCCAGCGGCTGGACTCGGCCAACATCGTCTGCCTTTTTGCGGACGGAGGCTGGAAATACCTCAGCACGCAGCTCTGGACCAAGGACTATGCAGCTCTCCAGAACGCCGTGGAAGGCACCCTTTGGTGGTAGAGCGGTAAGAAGCCGTGCTCCAGATGCTTGCTGACCCCGTACCATCCAGCCCTATGCGACTTCTCCATGCACCGCTACAATGAGGCAACGTCCGCTAGGAGGCTGTTGTCTTGTTTGCCATACACCTCCTCACTCCAACAGGCGAACTCTCTCGTGACCTTGCTGCCTGCCTTGACCGAGAAGGCCTTGCCTACACGGTGGACGGTGGCATTGGTGAGGCTGCGGCTCTGGGAGAAGGTGCGCGGCCTGACGCCATCCTCATAGACATGACCTCCGGCAATCAAGCGGCCTTGGCGGCCATGATGGACCGCAGCCGGGAATTCCGAGCGATTGCCGTCACTATCCTCCCACCTGACCACTTCCGAAATCTTGACCTTACCGACAGCACGGACGAATTCATATTCTGCCCCTGGCATAGGGGGGAGTTGACCCTGCGGGTCCAGCGTCTCCTAGAGCGCCAGCAGGGGCCCAAAGATATGCCAGGGACCATCCGCAGCGGTGACCTGGTAATCAACACGCAACAATATGACGTATTCCTGGCTGGCCGCACAGTCCTTCTGACCTTTAAAGAGTATGAACTCCTCAAGCTTCTGGCCAGCAACCCTGGCCGGGTCTTCAGCCGTGAGCAATTGCTGGAGCAGGTGTGGGGCTATCAATACTTTGGCGGTACGCGCACCGTGGATGTCCACGTCCGGCGTCTGCGGAGCAAGATTGAAGATGCAACCCACACCTTTGTCGACACTGTTTGGAACGTTGGTTACCGCTTTCGCCAGTAACCGCTGGCCTACTCATGAAACGCAATGACAACCCACAGCGCGCATGACGCTTCGCAGACCGGCGGCAGGCAGCGGTCCTACAAGACTGAGGCCATCGTTTTGCGCACCATGCCCTTGGGTGAGGCTGACCGCCTGGTAACCCTGTTTAGTCCCAACCTGGGAAAATTCCGCGCCACCGTCAGAGGGGCACGCCGCATGACCAGCCGGCTGGGCGGCCATGTTGACGTATTGAACCGAGTGCGGCTTGGCTTAGCGCATGGTAGGACGATAGACGTAGTGACCAACGCTGAGGCCCAAGAGACCTTCGGCGTGCTGAAGGGAGACCTGGAGCGCCTTGCTCCAGGGATGTACCTTGCTGAACTCACTGACGCATTGCTTCCTGAACTCTCACCCCACCCAGCCACGTACAAGCTACTGTTGAACTGCCTGCGGACGCTTGGTGACGTGCCGGAGCCAGCAATTGTTCTGCGCTATGCAGAATTGCGATTACTGGAAGACGCTGGATATATGCCGGAGTTGGGCCAGTGCGTGTCATGCGGGGCGGACATTCAGCCGGGGCGTCACCGGTACGCCCCCGCCGTGGGCGGTGTATTGTGTGACGCCTGCGCGGTGGCCCACGGCGCCGTTTATCCTCTGTCCGTGGACGCGCTCAAGGTCTTGCGATTCTTTGCCCAGCAAAGCCTTGGCAAGGCCAAGGAACTTCATGTGCAAGCGGGGCTAGCTGGAGAGTTGGAAGGCTTGCTAGCGGCGTCCCTGCACCAGGTACTGGAGCATGAGGTTGCGGCTGGGGAATTTATGGAACTGGTACGACGACTCCCCCCGCGGGTGTTATAGGACGGTTGATGGAAACAAGATACAAAAGAGAGGGGCCTTGGATTTCTCCGAGGCCCCTCTTAATGGGGTTTCCTTAGGCCGCAGCCCTGGGGATAACCGCGTTAGGCTTCTTGGTCGCCGGTGGTGGAGCCAACTGGGTCAGTGTCACCACTCTGCTCCAAATTCTCCAAGCGCTCGTGCAGACCCCGCATGTGGCGCTCAAGGCCCTCAATGCGGTGTTGCATCCCAGGGAGGCCGTTGGTCTGGTTCTCAAACCGCTCCTGGAGCTCACCCTCAATTCCCCTCAGGTGCTCCCGGACTTCCGGGGGCAGGGATGAAGCGTCAACGCGCCTGCCGCTCACCTGTGGGCCCTGGCGGTGGTTGCGGAAAGGACCGGCAATAACAGCCTTTACCTCGCCGTCCTGTTCCAACACCACTACGCGTGAACCGTCTTCAAGTGCATCCAGTTCAACTCGCTCACCCTTCTGGAGGACAATGGACTCTTCGTTCAGCGTGAACGTGGCCTCTGATTCGTCCTTCTTCTGAATGGTCAGGGTGTCTTCGCCCGTGGTGACCACCTCGCCTGGCGTTACATTGAACGTCACAACGTCACCCTCGTCATTTACCAACCGCAACTCACCGTCCAGCAGGTTGGGGTATGCACCCATGAGCTGCTGTGCCTGAGTGAGCCAATGGGGGGCCCGATGCGGCTGGCGGCCAGCCCGGTCAGGCGCCTCACCTAGAGTGACGTCTACATCAACCAACGCACCGTCGCTGTATATCGTCAGCGTCACAACGTCGCCGGGCAGCAAGCCTTCAAGGGCTGCGCGGACCGACTCAATGTCTGTCGACGGCAGGCCGTTGATAGCAGTTAACACATCACCTCGCTCAATACCCGCCACGGCCGCGGGACCTTCCGGATCGGCCTGTCGTACAACAAGCCCGTCTACGTCCTCCGGAATCTCAAGCGCCTCTCTCACCGAGTCGGTTACGGGTGCCAAGGCTACGCCCAAGTACCCATGCTGCTCCACCGCAGCCTCCGTAGTTGTCACCTCAGGGTCTTCTTGACTCCGTGGCGCCGCGAGAACAGCTCCCGCACTGAGGGCTGTCAGCAGCCCTGCTATTCCTGCAACCAGTGCCAATCTCTTAAATCTCATCACATCCTCCTCCGCTAATGGGTTTCACTGAGTACAACGACGACACTTGAGGAATGTCAGGATGAAAAACAGAGCTATAGCTGGTTTCCTAACGATTTCCTCACCTCTAATCTGCTAATCTAGGTCAAAATAGAGGCTGGCGCATTGCCGAAACTTAATCAAAGTACGGCGGCGGGACATTGAACGATGTGCCTTTTGCTCCAGTCGGTAGAGTCGCCACATCGGGCTTAGCCCGCTTGCGAAATATCGGAGGGAGACCATGGCAGATCAGAAACGGTCAGCGCCAAAGCGAACAGAGAATGCCAGAGAGAAGAGCCCTGAGGGGACTATCTGGGGCGAGTTAGAGTTGTACAGGACCATTGCAGAACACATAGCAGAAGGGGTCTCCATTGTGGTTGGAGATCAGCAGGTGTACGTAAATCCCGCCTACCTCCGGATCCATGGACTCACGGACGCATCCCAAGCCATTGGGAAGAGCATGGGTATGTTCATGGACGCTGATTCATTGAAGACCATGCAAAAAGCCCGAGAGCTCCGGCTCCAGGGAGAGAAAGCCCCAGCAACATTTGAGTACCAAATCCAGCGGCCTGATGGAGAGCAACGGGTGTTGGAAGTGACGCCTGCCGCCATCACATATGAAGGCAAACCAGCCACGCTTGCGCTCATCCGAGACGTCACCGTCCGCACCCGTAACATGGAACAGTTACAGATTGGTAACGTGATAGCGGAAAACATGGCGGAAGGGGTCTCCGTGGCTGTGGGCACTGAACGCGTATATGTAAACAAAGCCTTCGCGGAGATACATGGCCTTGAGGATGAATCTGAGGCAATAGGCCAACGCATCGACCAATTCATTGTTTCAGAGGACAGCGAGCGGGTTCTTGACATGTGGTTGGCCATGCAGCGAGGTGAAGAGGTGCCGGATCGGCTGGAATACCGGATTCGGCGCGTAAACGATGAGGAACGTGTGGTAGAGGCATCAACTGCCATTATTGCCTACCAAGGCCAGCGCGCAGTACTGGCCATTATCAGAGACATCACAGACCGCAAACTTGCGGAAGGCCAGCTTGCCCAGAGCGTAGAGCTCTACCAAGCTCTGTTTGATCGTGTACCCGTTGGCATTGGCATTGCGGATATTGAAGGTAACCTCATTACCTTCAATGACAGCATGCTTCAGCCTGGAGGCTATACAGCGGAAGACATCCTCAGGATAGGCAACGTGGCCCACCTTTATGCAGACCCACAAGAGAGGGCTGAGTCACTGCAACTGGCAAGGGAGCAGGGCTACTTGTTTCATCATGTGGTCCAGTTCAAGCGCAAGGATGGTGGCACCTACGATGCGTCTCTGAGCCTCAGCCCTGTGACTATTAACGGTAAACAGTGCTGGCAGGCCATGGTGGAGGACATCACTGAGACCCGTCAGGTGACAGCCGCTCTGGAACAGAGCGAGGAACTCTACCGCAGCGTTGCGGAGAATATGACCAACGGTGTGTCAATTGCCGCTAACGGCATACGCCTCTACGCCAATCAGGCTTTCCTGGATATCCACGGGCTTCAACGCGTTTCTGACGCGGTGGGCAAAGGGATTGGGTCGTTCTTCACGGCTGAATATCAACAATCAGTCCTGGAAAGACAGAAAACGCTGGAAGCGGGAGGCGGTAATTCTCAGTCAATTGGGCGGCAGATACTGCGGCCAGATGGACAGATTAGAGACATTGAGGTGGTGACCACAGCCATCACCTACCGCAACAAGCCTTCCTTCCTTTCCCTATACCTGGATGTTACGGACCGCAAACGGGCTGAAGAAGAGATCATGACCAGCAGGCAGCAGGCAGCAGGCAGCAGGCAGCAGGCAGCAGGCAGCAGGCTGTTGGGGCTCTGGAAGAGCTGAAGGCCACACAACAAAACTTGGTGCAAGCGGAGAAGCTGTCCGCCATTGGTCAATTGGTTGCGGGTGTTGCCCATGAACTCAACAACCCCCTTACGGGGGTCATGGGCTTTTCTCAGCTTTTGTTAGAAACGGATATCAGCGGAGACGTTAGGCGTGATGTGGAGCGCATCTCTTCAGAGGCAGTGCGGGCTGCAAAGATAGTGCAGAATCTCCTCTCCTTTGCTCGCAAGAGGGAGCCGGAGACTACCTCCGTGGATTTGAATCAGGTGGCGATGGCTACCGTGGAGGTCAAAGCTTATGACCTGCATACCAGCAATGTTATTGTGGAGACGGACCTTGCGGCAGACCTACCTATGATTTTTGCTGACACAAGCCAAATACAAACAGTCCTCCTGAACTTGATTGGTAATGCTCAAGACGCCGTGGGCCAGCTCAGTGGCGGCGGCACGGTGCAAATTAGCACTCGCCGGGTAGGAGACATGGTCAGGGTCACAGTTGGGGATAACGGCACCGGAATTAGGCCTGAGCATCTGGGCAAGGTCTTTGATCCATTCTTCACCACCAAGGAAGTCGGTGAGGGAACGGGGTTGGGACTCAGTCTCTGCCATGGGATTATAACCGCTCATGATGGTCGTATTTGGGCGGAGAGTGAGCTTGGCCAAGGCGCGCAGTTCCATGTGGAGATGCCCATGGCTGCCGGGGCTAGTCTCTAGGCACCGCAGGTTGAGAGTAGCAACCCGTCTATTAAGCTGAGTGGGCGCATCCTTGTGGTGGATGATGAACAGGTTATTCGTTACTTGGTCGCTAGTGCTTTGAGTCAAGTGGGTTGTGAAGTGCGGGCGGCAGAAAGCGGTGAGAAGGCCCTAGAGCTGCTAGCACACGCCTCGTTTGACTTGCTCATTGTTGACTTGAAGATGCCTGAGATGAGCGGAGAGCGGCTGTTCCAAGAACTCGGTCGTATTCGGCCGGAAATGATGGAACGAGTCATATTTATGACGGGTGACATGGTCAGCCCGGATACGGTGAAATTCCTGGATGGTACTGGGCGGACCGCCATTGCAAAACCCTTCGCCGTGGAAGCCTTGAAGCAAACGGTGGCCGATGAGCTGGCGAAATTGGACCCGACGTAAATAGAGACAAGGGAAATGCAGGAAGCAGTGATATGGACCAACCTATGGCTTTGGGTCAGAGAGTACTGATAATTGATGATGAGCCGTCGGTTTGAGCGCTCTTGGTCCGGCTTTTGGAGCCACAGGGCTACACAGTAGTAGAGGCTTCCTCTGGGGAGGAGGCCCTTGACCTAGCGGCTCAACGACGATTCTCAGCCGCTCTTGTAGACATTAATATGCCGGGCATCTCTGGATTGGAGGTGCTGAGGCACCTCACAGATGAATATCCAGATATTGCTGTCATTATGGTCACGGCTACCTTTGATCTGTCCACGGCTATTGAGTCCATGAAGATGGGCGCTTATGACTATATTGTGAAGCCGTTCACCGTACGTGATGTGTTGGACAAGTTGGCTAAGGCAATGCGAAGGGCCGAAATTCGTTCAACAGGCAAGCACTATCAGCAAGACCTGGAGCGGAGGGTTGAGGCCAAGGAGGTGCAACTGAGGACGCAGTTCACTGAGCTAACACAGGCGTTAGTCCGTGAGCATGAAGCGCTGTATGTGG
>CAVOAJ010000060.1:0-8584 GCA_963693605.1 Dehalococcoidia bacterium
GCTCATCCCATGTGCCGTCTTCACGCTGAGCAGATACCAGATAGGCAATGCCACGATGAGTAGCCGGGTGGTTATCTTCTCCGGCGGCCAGCAGCGCTATCAGCGCCCATGACGTCTGCGATGCTGTGCTCTCCCCCTGCCCCCGTAATGACGGCATGACATATGAGGCGCAAGACTCTCCCCAACCACCGCCTTTGTTCTGGTGGGTTGTTAGCCATTCCACCGCACGGCGTACGTAGGGCTGCGACATGTCTTCACCAACAGCTTGAAGGGCAGGGAGCACCGCGCCGGTGCCGTAGACGTAGTTGACACCCCAGCGGCCAAACCAGCAGCCGTCTTTTTCTTGCTCCGCTTTGATGTAGTCTAGGGCGCGCCGTACCGCCGGGTGCTCCGTGGTCCAGCGTAGCCGCCCGAACATCTCCAGTAGGTGCGCGGTCACGTCCACGCTTGGCGGGTCCAGCACTTCACCAAAGTCTGAGAAGGGAATCTTGGCCACGAGCTTGTCGGTATTGTCTTTGTCGAACGCGGCCCACCCACCGTTGGAGGACTGCATGCCCAGGAGCCAGGTGGCTGCGCGGTCTATAACTTGCTGACGCTCATTGTCCTCTACCGAATCATTGAAACGCACACGGTCCAGGACCATCACAATGATGGATGAGTCGTCGATATCCGGGTACATGTCGTTTTCAAACTCGAATGCCCAGCCACTGGGCTGCAAACCTGGCGCCTTCACTGCCCAGTCTCCCTTGACCCGTATCTCTTCCTTGATGAGCCAACGCGCCGCTTTCTGTAGCGCTGGATGGTCTGGCGGGAGGCCGGAGTCCAAGAGGCCAAGCATGGCTAGGCACGTGTCCCAAACTGGTGACAGGCACGCCTGAACCCGCATGGACTGTTTGTCGTCACTCATTAGGCTCCACTTATCGCGGAATCCCTGGAGGCCATTGGCTATCACCGGGTGGTCGTTGGCGTAGCCCCGCCAGTTCAGCGCTATGAGGGAGTAGACCCACGGCGGTTGGATTCCTCCCCATGAGCCGTCAGCCTCCTGGTGGGCCACAATCCACTCTTCTGCCTTGCGCAACGCCCTTCTCCTGAAGGGCTTCCACGGTAGGCGCTCATACCAACGGAGGGCGTGGTCAGCCACCCAGAACAGCCCTTCCAGGCTCAACATGCTGCGGTTCCTGAGAGGCAGGCTGTAGTCTGTTTGGCCTCTGGTCTCCGGGTAGAGCTCATCAATAGCCAGCGCATGAGGGATGGACTTGATTGGGTGCTGCGTGAGGACAATGCATAGAGGCATGATGGTTGCCCGCGCCCAAGAGGAGAACCGATAGAGGTTGAAGGGCACCCACGTGGGGAATAGGACAATCTCCGGCGGCATGATGGGCGTGCCGCGCCAGTCCCATTGACCAAAGAGAGCCAGCCATATCTTGGTAAATACTCGGACCTTGGGTACGCCGCCCTTGCTGAGAATGAACTCACGAGCGCGCCGCATGGCGGGTTCATCTGGTGAGACGCCCATGAGCTTCAGCGCAAAATAACACTCAACCGAGGTGCTGAGATCTCCTGGCGCGCCGTAATACATGCCCCAGGAGCCATCTTCCCGCTGTCTCCGCTGGATGTCTTTGACAATGAGGGGCAATCGCTCCCCCTCATCCGAATCAAGGTAGTACGTCAGCAGGAGATACTCGGCTT
The DNA here is from genome assembly GCA_963693605.1 of Dehalococcoidia bacterium. Classification (GTDB taxonomy): domain Bacteria; phylum Chloroflexota; class Dehalococcoidia; order Lucifugimonadales; family Australimonadaceae; genus JAQBVZ01. Next base: position 1,690 of record CAVOAJ010000060.1, read on the forward strand.
CCATGGTGGGGTTGGATTCCAACTCACCCCACCAGTAGCCGTCAGCGTGCTGGGTAGATAGAAAATATGCCTGAGTACGACGCAGTGACTCGGCAACGTTGCCTTCAAGGGCGGAGGTCGGCATTGGTTCTGTGCTCCCGGACATACCTTGCTCCACGACCAATGCCTGGAATGTTAGCTACTGCCAAACGCCAAGAATGATACCTGTTACTGCCAGTGCGGTCACAGGATAGCCCTCATCAATCATAAAGAGCCTTAATGATTTGACCTCAAAACTGAAATGAGGGGCCTGGGACGCTGCCACCAGTCCTATACCCGCGATAAGCCCAAGCCATAGACCATCCACAACGCCATCTGCGCCCGTAAGCTGGACAAGCATGGACAGGGCCAGCGCGGCAATGACCCAACTCACGCCCGCAGTCACGTAACCCCGTGTGGCAGCGGCACCCCTTCCGGCGGCCATCTCAGGCGTCATGCCCGTCTCCTCCATCCAAGGCTTCGCAAACACGCCGTACCAACCAGCTCCCAACGCGAAGCTCGCCACGGCTGCGACGATGACGGCTAGGTAATTTATATCGCTAAAATCGACACTCATGGGTATTCTCCTTTGCGCTAATTAAGCTGTCGGTGGTACGGATTTGTCCACGTATCCTGTGGAAATATACCACTCCACCGCTTTACGGAGCGCGTCCTTGACTGGACTTTGCGGCAACCCAAGCTCCCTAATGGCTTTGGATGGGTCTACCCACATCACCTTGCGCGCGTGCTTTGTACCCTCCAGTGGTATACGCGGCTGGCGGCGCAATAGCATTCCCTCAATGAAGTGGTCTATGTATGCGGCGGTGAGGGCCAACCACCATGGAACGCGCCGGTTTGGTGCAGGCAGGCCAGTAACCTCAGAGAGTAGGCCCAGGAGTTCACGCAGGGTCATGTTGCCTTGTGCACTGCCCAGTAGATAACGCTGTCCGGGCGTGCCTCGCTCCAGGGCGAGCACGTGACCCTTTGCGACGTCTCTGACATCCACAACGTTGATGCCGGTGTCCACGAAAGCGGGGAAGGCCCGCCGAAGGAAGTCCACTATCGTTTGTCCGGTGGGCGACGGCTTCATGTCACGCGGGCCCACCGGGAATGTTGGGTTCACAATCACGACAGGAGCGCCTTCACTGGCGTAGCGGCGAACCTCCATTTCAGCTTGAAATTTGGAGCGCTTGTAGTGGCCAGCAAGGTCAGAGGGTTCCGCGTCCAGCGTTTCGTCAGCGAGCCGTCCGTCCGTGTACAACTTCACTGTGGACACCGTACTGGTGTACACGATGCGCTCCACGCCACGTCGTATCGCCGCGTCCAGCACGGTGCGCGTTCCGCCTACGTTGACGTCGTACATCAGCTTTGGCCGTGGCGTCCAGAAGGTGTAGAGGGCCGCGGTGTGAATGACGGCGTCACACCCTTCAACGGCTTTGGCTACCGAATCCGCGTCCAAAATATCGCCGGAGACAGCTTCAAGCGCAGGGTTGATGAACGGTAGGGTGGAGCCTGGCCTGACCAAAGCCCGCACCTCATACCCGGAGTCGAGCAGCGCGGTGGCCACATGGCTTCCAATGAAACCGGAGGCCCCGGTAAGCATGACTCGCTTCATACGCCTTGGCCCGATTGATCAGAGAGATAACTCCCTATGCCGGGCCGCGTGTCGAGAAGGGCTTGGGTGAGGGTTTTCTTGGCGCGCCTGGAGAGCAGGGCAAGGCTTATGACCTGGGGCGCCAGATAGGGCCGTTTGGCTAAGGCGCGCAGCGAGTGTCGCCACTCGTTGCGGCCACCGTCAGCGATGATGTCAGCGACGAATTGAGGCAGGCGAAGGTCCACGGTGTCCAGCACCGCTCGCAATCCCAAGAACTCCACGCCATGTTCTTGCGCTGCCTTGGCCATGCCATAGCCCTCCATGTCCACCACGACGGCACCTGTTTGAGCGCCAGCCAGGAGCTTTTCTCCAGGCGTGAGCAGGGGAGTGGGTACGGTGAGCAGCGCGCCTGCAAGAGCGTTGGGCATCAGGCCCTTTGCTATGCCAGCAATTTTCACGTCGGCTTCAATGGGAGCGTCCGCATCGTTTACAGCGGAGACGAAGCTTGTACAGACTACTATCGAACCACTGGGGACTCCTCCTGCGACGGCCCCGGCGAACCCCAGCGAGATGACCAGTTGCGGGAGCCCCTGGTCTAAGAGCCTTGTGAATGCAGCAACGGCGGTATGGCCTATGCCTACCTCCGCAACCTGGGCGAACCCCATCCTGCCGGGCTGTAGACCGCCTAGCTCTCGCCACGTTGGCGCGACGACCAGCAGCACTGGTGGTTCCAGACCTTGGCTGGCGGGTTGGGTCATGGTTGCGCTCCGTTGAGGAAGAGTGCTGTACGGATGAGGTTACTGGTCAGAGCCAGCGTTTGACGCTTGCTCTTTTTGCTTACTGTCTTGATAGGCGGCATAGGACTTGCCCGCAGCCGTGTCTCTACCGGTGAACTTGACGTTGGCTATGTCTGCATATGGTATCGACAAGGGTTGCTCCACGCCGCCGGGAGCCATCAGGCTGATGGCTGGCGTTGTCCCGTTGGCGTTTCTGTTGAACAGGTAGCCAACCGCTTCAGAGCCGTCGTGCTTAACGACAGTCACGTCTCCACGGTAGTCAAACGCAAGGTCGATAACATGAGCAAGGGATAGCTCCTCGCTCAACTCAGGGACCCAATCTTGCAAATTCTGTTCTTCGTTCATTGGTAAATGCTACAGCTTGCCGGAGATGGTTGCGACCACGGTGTCTTTGAAACCGCTCAAGGAGCCGAAGGTTGCATTAACGGCGGTAGGTTCATAACCGGAGTGGACCATGCAGTCCTGGCACTTGGGGTTGCCGCTGGTGTGGCCGTACTCTTCCCACGGCGTCTCCTCCATAAGCTCCTTGAAGGATGTGGCGTAACCCTCCTGCATGAGGTAGCAAGGACGCTGCCAGCCAAAGAGGTTGTACAGCGGGTTGCCCCACGGCGTGCATTCAAAGTCTCTTTTGCCCATCAGGAACTTCAGGAACAGGGGTGAGTGGTTGAACTTCCAGCTCTTCTTTTTGTTGGAGAGTATCTGGGAGAAAAGCTGAGTGGTCTTCTCCCTCCCCAGGAAGTGCTGCTGCTCTGGGGCTTTCTCATAGCTGTACCCCGGAGAGATCATCATGCCTTCCACGTTCAGGTCCATCATGGCGTCAAAGAACTCCCGCACTCGCAAGGGCTCCACGCTGTCAAAGACTGTGGTGTTTGTGGTGACGCGGTACCCAAGGCGTACGGCCTCTCGTATTCCTTCCACAGCCTGGTCATAGACGCCGTCCCGACAGACAGACTCATCATGCTCTTCACGCAGGCCGTCCATGTGGACGCTGAAGGTCAGGTACTTGGACGGGGTGAAGTACCCTGAGTCCAGCTTTTCTTTTAGTAGGATGGCGTTGGTGCAGAGGTAGATGTACTTCTTGCGCTTGACCAGTTCTTCAACCAGCTCAGCGATGTGTGGGTACATGAGCGGCTCACCACCAGGGATGCTGACCACGGGCGCGCCGCATTCCTCAACAGCCACCAAGCATTTCTCCACAGAGAGGTTGTGCTTGAGGATATGGGCGGGGTATTGAATCTTCCCACAACCGGCGCACGCTAGGTTGCAGCGTAAAAGCGGCTCAAGCATGAGCACCAGCGGGTACTGCTTTTTGCGGAGCAGCTTTTGCTTGAGCACGTATCGCGTGACTGTCCACGCCTGGGACGCTGACACTGACATATCAGGCAACTCCTGTAACGGAGGTTACGTGCACCTTAACCGGCGGTCACATTGAGGGCGTTGGGCCTGAAGCTCAGCCCTCACCAACTATAGTACCCTGTTTTTCTTCGTAGGGCATACTTCGCACTGAAGCTACGCCGCGTTGCTATTTCTCACGAGTGACGAAATACTCTCCAAGCGCACGCAGGGTATCACGGGCTGCGGGGGTAAGCGGTAGCCCTTCTGTGGCCGCGTCAGCCTGACGACTTTGGTCTTCAGCCATCTGCTGGCAGTATTGCTTGGCTCCAACCCGCTCCATGATTTCCAAGACCCTGTTCACGTCTGCGTCACTCATCTCATAGTCGGCATCGTACAAGCCCTGAAGCCACTTTTTGTCGTTGCCCTTCGCCTTTTGGAGCAGATAGACCACAGGAAGAGACTTCTTCCTCCGGCGGATGTCCGCGCCAATGGCTTTGCCAGTCTCCGCAGGGTCTCCCCAGATGCCAAGGATGTCGTCACGAATTTGGAAGGCCAAGCCAAGCCTACGCCCTGACCAGCCAAAGGCCTCTGCCTGGGCGGTGTCTTGTGTCGCTACAAGTGCGCCCAGGTACATAGACGCATCTATCAAGGCCCCTGTCTTCCGGCCAACCATTTCCAGGTACTGCTTAGGGGTCACGCCGTCCGCATCCTCAAAAGAGATGTCCTGGTACTGGCCTTCAATCATTTCCAGGTACCGCTCAGTCAGCACCAGCGACGCACTAACGACGCAGGCGTCAGGCAAATTTGCATTGGACAACATGGCCAAGGTGCGGTCTGCCACCACGCGCATGGCGTTACCGGCGGTCATTGCCTTGGGGATGCCCCATAGGCTCCAGACAGTGGAACGATGTCTCCGCTCTATGTCGCCATCCTGGATGTCGTCATGAACAAGAGAGAAATTGTGGATGAGCTCCAGGGACGCGGCAGCGGCCAAGGCTTGATGCCAGTCACCCCCCGCCACTTCAGCGGCAGTCAGGCATAGCACCGGGCGCAGCGCCTTACCGCCTCCGTCCTCACGGACAGCGCCGTTTGCCTCCTCCCAGCCCAGATGGTAACGGAGCAGGGGATATGGCCCGTCCAACTCGTGGGGGATGACCGCATGCAACTCAGAACTAACAGCGGTCAAATATTTGCGCTGAAGCTCCGTGACCTCTTGTTCAGCGGCCACATGCACCATGGTCTTTACTCACCGGTACCTAGTTCTACGATGCGGCGGAGCGTAGCAGCGGCCCCAAGGAGTGTCAAGGCGATAACGGGCTTGTCACGGACCTTATGCTTTACCTAACGCCCTAGACGTGGGCTTGCTTCCCGAACTGTTCCAGCACCTCTGCGGTGTGCAGCATCCCCATGCGAAAGTAGTCACGACGGATGTTTTCATTGGGCGCGTGCATTCGGTTGCCGGGATAGTCAATCCCACAGGAGGCCACAGGCACCGACAGCAACTCCTGGATGGGGTATTGCGGCCCGGTGCCCGTCATGTTTGGCTGGAGGTAGGGGGCCACGCCGTACACGGACTGCGCCGCGTTCCCCACCAGCTTTACCCATGAGTGGTCAATGGAAGTCCGCGCTGGGTGCTCTGAGCCCATGATTTTGATGCTGATATCGCTGAAGCCTTGCTCATCCAGGTGGGCGCGCAGGCTGGCCGCCACTTCATCTGGGGACTGGTCTGGCACCAGACGGAAGTCTATTTTCATTTTGGCCACGGCGGGCAACACTGTCTTTGAACCCTCTCCGGTGTACCCGGAGTCAATCCCGGCAATGTTGCAGGTGGGGTCCATGAGCAACTTGCGTCGGAACTCGTATCCAGACGCCTCTCCCAGGAACATCTCCACGCCAAAGTATCCCTTGAACCGGTCAACCTCATCAGGCAGGCCCTTGAGCGCCTCCACCTCATTCTCCAGAGCGGGGCGGACGCGGTCATAAAAACCACGGAGCATGACGTTTTCGCTAGCATCCTTCAGCGTGTTTAGCGCCCACACCAGCCGCCATGCAGGGTTGGGGACCACTGGCGCATAGGATGAATGGGAGTCAGACCCGGCGGCAACACATTCAAGTTCAACATATAGCAGCCCCTTTACGCCCAAGGTCAGCATGGGCCGTCCGTCCCAACTCACTCCGCCGCCTTCCCATATGCACACGTCTGCCTTGAACTTGTCAGTGTTCTGCGCCACAAAGTCGTGGAACCCAGGGCTACCTATCTCTTCAGCCCCCTCCACAATGAACTTGACGTTGCAGGGCAGTTCTCCCTGGGTGGCCATGATGGACTTGATGGTGGCGATGCGCGCCGTCAGGTGGCCTTTGTCGTCAGCTATGCCGCGGCCAAATAGGTATTCGCCTCGCTGGCCGGGCTCGAAGGGCGGCGAGTCCCACAGGTTCAGAGGCTCCGCTGGCTGTACGTCGAAATGGTTATAGAAGAGGAGCGTGTTGTTGGAGGCGCCTTTGGCCTCGGCGTAGACCGACGGGTACCGCGAGTCTCCCGTGGACATGATCTCAGCCTTGAGGCCAGCCTTGGTCAGCTCATCCGCAACCATGGCCGCACATTCGTAGAGACCCCACTCCTGAGCGCTTACGCTGGGCTGCGCGGTGAGGGTCAGCAGGTCTTTCAGCGTGTCATCCAGATGGCTGTCTATGTGCTCTTGTGTCGCTCGGTCCACGGTGCGCCTCCATGCGTATCTAGGTTGGTGCCGACATGGTGTGCATCCGGCTGGGGAGAGTCAAGGTCTGCCTAATTCCTGCCTAACAGTGAGCTCAACACGCCCAAGGCTATTATGTATGGAATGAAGCCAATCAGAATAACGGCCACGGCCCTGAACGTGGATGTGTAGTCCAATGCTTGGCGGACAGCGATGATCATGGCGACGAGTTGCCAGGCCAACGAGGCGAAAATGATAAGCCCGCCGATTACCGGGAGGAAGCCAAGGATCCTTACGAGACCAATGGACTGGGCAAACGCCAACGTGCGCGCCACCTGTCCCCAGTCCGCCTCCGTCTGCGGCTCTGGGAGGAGCGTGGCACCCACAAAGTAGACAATCGCCGCGCCAATTGCCCAGGCTGCAAGGGCGATGGCGGCGGATGAGATGAGGTCCAGCAC
>CAVOAJ010000061.1:0-8574 GCA_963693605.1 Dehalococcoidia bacterium
AACGGGATTGTGCATGACGTTTCAGACTCAGAGGCCACGGTCTTTATTGAGCCCCTTAGCTCCATTGGAGTAGGGAACGCGTGGCGAGAGCGGTCTGCTGCTGAGGTTGAAGAGACGCAGCGTATACTCCGTCAGCTTTCAGCGACGGTGGCACGGCAGGAACATGCCATCCGGCAGGCTCTGGACTTGAGCGCGCGTGTGGACCTTGCACTGGCCAAGGCTCGCTATGCACGGGCAATTGGCGGGGTGCCGGTAACGCTGAGTGGGAATGAGTCTGCGCCGACCCGCTTGGTTTCTGCAAAGCATCCGCTTTTGCTGGAGTACGCAGTGCCCATATCTGTGAAGCTGGAGAGCCCCGTTTTGGGGCTGGTGGTCACGGGACCCAATACTGGCGGTAAGACCGTGGCGCTCAAGACAATTGGATTGATGGTGCTTATGCATCAAGCCGGACTACAGCCCCCTGTGGACAACGGCTCTCAACTACCTATTTTTGACGGCGTGTTTGCGGATATTGGGGACCAGCAGAGCATTGAACAGGCCGTCTCCACGTTCAGCTCCCATATGGCCAACATCATTGGCATCCTATCGGCGTCCACATCACAATCGCTTGTGCTCTTGGATGAGCTTGGCACCGGCACTGACCCAGATGAAGGGTCAGCGTTAGCCAAGGCTTTCCTGGATAACCTGGAGTCTCGCGAGGTCATGACCATAGTCACCACGCACCAACGCTCGGTTGCCGCCTTTGCGGAGGAGCGGCCAGGCTTTGAAAACGCCAGCGTGGAGCTTGACCCAGAGACCTTGGAGCCCACCTATCGGCTCACGACGGGTGTGCCAGGCCGTAGCTATGCAATCACCGTGGCGGAGCGCCTTGGTCTGCCATCCTCGCTTGTTCAAAGAGCGCGCAGCTTTCAAGACCCAAGTCACCTGGCCGCAGAGAACTTGCTGACCTCTCTACAAAAGGAGCGCCACCACACGCGGCTGCGGCTCCAAGAGGCGGAGGAATCCCGCGACAAGGCAGCGGCGCTTCAGCGGGAGCTTGAGGAGAAGCTGGATGAGCTTGAACGCGTGAAGACCGCGGTGGTGGAGGAGACCAGGCGGGAACTGATGGCCCAGACCAAGGATGTCTTGGAGCAATTGCGCCAGGCGGAAGCAGCCGCTGCGTGGCGCCCGCCCGAACCTGCACCGGAACCTGAGGCTGTACGCGCATCAGTCACTGACGTGCAACGCCAGCTTCGGTCAAAGCGATGGGGGCAGACCGCGGCACCACGCCGGAAGGGTGGCCTTGTTGTGGGAGACGTGGTCCAGGTGGGTTCACTGGGCTTTACGGGTACGGTGGTGACGCCGCCTGATGAGCAGCATCGGGTGGAGGTGATGGTGGGCAACGCCCGTGTGCGCCTTGACCTGGCCCAGGTGCGGAAGGTGGGGGAAGCGCCGCCGGTGCAGCCCGCCCGCTATGACTCCATTCAACTCAACCCAGACTGGCCCATCATGTCACCGGAGCCTGAGCTAGACCTGCGGGGCCACAGTGTGAACGACTCCCTGGAGCAGGTGGATGCTTTCTTGGACCAGGCGTTGGCCCAAGGGCGTCAGCGTGCGCGCATCATTCACGGCAAGGGCACCGGCGCACTGCGGCAGGGGATTTGGAAGCACCTGGCGCACCATTCAGCAGTCGAGAGCTTTGACTATGCTGCACCAGAGCAGGGTGGCGAGGGCGCTACGATTGTTGAACTAGCGTAGGTTAGCTAGCTGGAGCCTGTTTCCCTGGCTCACTCGCCTTCTTCCACAGCGTCTCAAGCGTTTCCCCAACGCCGTTCCGTGTCAGCGACTCTTGCCCTTCCAATTCACGTAACACTGCAGCCCTCACAGCGGTATGCCCAAGCTGCCGGTACGACTCAAACTGCGACTGGTCGAAAAGCTGGTCACCCGTCGAATCAAACGGGAAGTCAGCGTTTTGTTCACCGTACCTGATGACGTCAGGCTTCTGCTCATCTGTCCGTGCGGTCGAGACCCAGAGGAGGTACCCGGTGGCTTCTTTGTCACCGGCCACCTGCGGGTACTTCAGTTTGGCGACGACGTAAGGCTGCTTTGAATGGCCCTTGTCATCCGGCATGAAGGGGGCCATATCCACCTCCATCTGCACCCCAAAGTCGATTCTAGCTAGGCGGGCGACAGTTGCCAGGTTGCCGATGTCCTTGGAGGCGTCTATGGCAATGATGTACTTGCAGCGGCGCTTCAATAACTCATAGATAGCTGAATTGTCGAAGTGCCCACCGTCAGTGAGGTACACAAGGTTATCGTCAGCGGAGGCTATGCCAAAGAGCTCCTTGAGCCAATACCAGACCAAGGGCCTGCTGGATGTCCACTTTCTCTTTGCATCATATGGGTTGGGTATCCAGGTGCCAATCCGCACGTTGAAGAGTGTCATGAGAATGGCCAAGCTGCTGTTGGTGTTGCGTCCCATGTTGGGAGATGCGGCGGCTCCAGAGGTGGCCATAGCGTCTCCCAGCGTGATGTCCTTGAACGCAGTTGACGCAGCAGTTGGCCTGTAGCCCGTGGCGCGTGACCCGGAGTGCAGGCTGGCAAGCACCATGCCGTCACTACGGCGGCCCAGGCGTTCCAACTGGGTGTCGCCACTGGTGTTCAGCGAGGTCACAATGAGGTGGTACGGCATGTCAGGCGGGCCATCAGCGCCCATCAGGTCGCTTAAGAGGAGAGTGTTATCGCCCCTCGGGGTGACCTCCTTTCCGTCCTGCCTGTCTTGCTCCTCCTGGGTGGCGGCCCGTAGGACGTACGCCTTGCGGAGCCCGCGCCGGTAGAGGGCCTGGAGCGAGAACGCGTTGAGAAACCAGCGGGCCGGGACAAAGAGCACCACCACAGCAACGGCGAAGGCGACCAGCGTCATCACGACAAGCCCTTGGGAGATATCACGGGTGGCTGGCAGATCAGGGAAGAACGCGATGTCCATGGTGTAGTAGGCGGTTAGTACTAAGACGGCCAGTGCGATGAACCCTAAGACGCCCGCCAAAGAGCCGAGGAGCTTTTTAGCTCCGCTGTCCTCTGCCTGGACTCCGCCCTCAGCGCCCTTGGAGAAGAAATGATACGCAGATACTGCGGTGCTCAATAGCGTTGCGCTGGACAACCCTGCCGCAGCCAGTAGCTCTGCGAGGTTGGCATCCAGCCAGTATGCGGCGGCGATTCCCAATATGAACAGGTCAGCCAGTAGCCAAGAGACAGCCGCAATGAGCACAGACTTCTGCAGCGGGTAGAAGCGGTGCTTGAAGTCAGCTCCACCTGTTACGCCTGAAGGCTTCCACCAGACGAACAGCATGAAAACGGCGAGCAACGCTAACGGGCCGAAGAGCATGGGTATCCGAATGGTTGATTCCAGGGGCGTTCCTCTGTCCCAGAACCCTGTGGTGACCATCATGGTTAGCCCAATAATTGCCAGCACCCAGGGAAAGGGAATGAGGGCTAGGTTGATGAGGGTGGAGGACACGTAGCGGAAGAGTGCCACCCAGGTCCAAACATCAAACAATCCCAGGTGCGGCGCCAGCCAGTTGCCGTGGGCTCTGACGTGACGTACAGCGTCCGACTCACGGTCGTAGATCTGTCGATCAGCGTTGGTATCGTCGGCGATGAACTTGAAAGGGAAGCGTTCCTTGGTTGATCCGTACGGAGATTCACCCGCTGCAAGGCTGCTCCAGCTTGCGCCCAAGTAGCCGCAGATGCGGTGGAGAGGTAGTCCACGTAGGGCAGCACGCCAAGTTGCGATAGCCGTTGGACAGCGCCAAGGGAGTAGGTGGCCGCCCGTACGCCGCCCCCGGACAGGGCCAGGCCGATAAGCGCATTGTCCACTTTGGGGAAGTGGCCCTCATCTGCCTTGGCGGGCAGTTGGGGCTGGTCCTCTCTTTGCCTTCGAGGAAGTACCCACTCCTCCATCTCCGCGTGAAACACTTCTTGAAAATTTGCATCGTCAGTATGCATATCGCCTCCGGGCGTACCGCTTGCGCTGCGCGCTGACCAGTTTGCCATCTGCGCCGCCATGAAGATAGTGGACTATGGTCACAGGGGGGGGGGGTGTAAAATTAAGATGCGTGGGTGGAACCCACAGAAGGAGGTTGCCATGCAGAAGGTAGCCTGGGCGTTGGTCATCGTCGGCTCTGCGGTGCTTCTAGGGTACGTCGGTTACTACGCTATCGACGCTTTCTTTGGTGATTTTGACGTTCCAATTGCGGTCAAGGTAGCAACGCCTGTCGCTGTGCTTGGGGTGGTCATGCTGGTCGCTATCGTAGCCAAGGAGCGTATGGCTGCGAGGGACAAAGAGGACTTCAGAAAGGACGACAAATGATTATTGTAACGACCGATCAAATAGAGGGTATGCGGATTACCAAGAGCCTGGGGCTTGTCAGAGGAAGCACCATCCGCGCGCGGCACTTGGGCAAGGACGTGATGGCCGCGTTCAGGAATATTGTGGGCGGTGAAATAACCGAGTACACAAAGTTGCTGGCGGAATCCAGAGAGCAGTCCATCAAGCGCATGACGGATGAGGCGGAGTCCCTGGGCGCCAACGCAATTGTCGCCACGAGGTTCGTGACCTCCATGGTCATGTCAGGCGCAGCGGAACTGCTGGTCTACGGGACTGCGGTGATGGTTGAAGAGGCTAACTAGCTGCTAGCGTGTGTCTTGCGGTACTCAGCAATGGCGTCATCAACGGTGGCCCAGGCCAGCAGCGCACACTTGATGCGGACGGGGAACTTCTTCACGCCTTGCAGCGAGGCCAGGTCCTCCAACTGCTCCTCCTCCGCGTCTGTGACCTCATGGTCATGCATCATCTCGCGGAACAGGTGAGAGAGGGAAGAGACTTCCTCCAGGGAGTGGCCTTTCAGATGGTCACTCATCATGGAGGCGGAGGCCTGGCTGATGGCGCAGCCTTGGCCTTCCAGACCAACGTCTGTGATAAGGCCGTTGCTGTCAACGTGGGCAGTAAGCGTTATCTGGTCGCCGCAGAAGGGGTTGTAGCCCTCAGCCTTCAGTTCTGCGCCGTCCACAGTCCCCCGGTTATGGGGCCGCTTGTAGTGGTCCAGGATGATTTCCTGGTAAAGGTCGTCAAGACCGTCGGGTAGCATCCTCGAAATACCTCAGTGTTTGAGCGATACCCTCCACAAGGGCATCAACTTCTTCTTCTGTATTGTAGATGTAGAAACTGGCCCTGGCAGTGGCTGGCACTTGCAGCACTTTCATCAGCGGCATGGCGCAGTGGTGCCCTGTCCTGATGGCGATGCCCAGCTGGTCCAAGGCCGTCCCCATGTCATGGGGATGTACCTCCGGGGCATGAAAGGATATCACGCCGCCTCTTGCATCCATGTCCGTGGTGCCAAAGGGCGTCACGCCCTCCAAGTCCTTGAACCGCTCTAGTGCGTACGACGTCAGTTGCACCTCATGCGCACGGATGTTGTCCATGCCGAGGTCGTTCAAGTAATCGACCGCCGCGCCCAGGCCAATGGCGTCCGCAATGTTGGGCGTGCCAGCCTCAAACCGCGCGGGCAGGTCATTCCAGGTGGAGCGGTCCAGATAGACCTCGCGGATCATGTCACCGCCGCGTAGGAACGGTTGCATCTCTTCCAGCACCGAGCCCTTCACGTACAGGATGCCGATGCCCGTGGGCCCGCACATCTTGTGACTGGAGAAGGCCAGGAAGTCACAGTCCAAGTCCTGCACATCAACCGGCATATGCGGCACGCTCTGGGCCGCGTCCAGCAGCACCAGCGCTCCCACGCGATGGGCAGCGTCAATGAGCGGCTTCACCGGCACAATGGTGCCAAGGACGTTGGACATCTGCGTTACCGACACCAGCTTAGTCTTGGAGGTGACCAGGCTGTCCATGTCTGAAAGGTCCAGAGTGTAATCCGGGGCCATGCGGATGTACTTGAGGACGGTCCCCGTTTCCTGGGCAACCCACTGCCAGGGAACCAGGTTGCTGTGGTGCTCCGCCTCACTCAGGAGTATTTCGTCACCCTGCTTCAGGTTGGAGACGGCCCACGTCCGCGAGACGAGGTTGATGCTCTCCGTGGTGTTGCGGGTGAAGATGATGTGTTCAGGAGTTGGTGCGTTGATGAACCGGCCAATCTTGGCCCGCGCTTCTTCATAGCGGTCCGTGGCCTCAACGCTCAGCGCGTGCACGCCGCGATGGATGTTGGCGTTGTAGCCTTCGTAGTAGTCAACAAGCGCCTGGATGACTTGCTGCGGCTTCTGGGACGTGGCGGCGTTGTCCAGGTACACCAGCGGCCTGCCGTACACCTTGCGTGAGAGGATGGGGAAGTCGGCACGAATTTTGGCTACGTCCAATGGACTATTCTTTGCGGTTGAAGCCATCTCTCCCCCTCCTAGCGTTCTGCCAGCCTGTCCTGCACTATGCCGTCCATCAAAGCACGGATTGGCACATGAGCAATGCCTTCAATAACCTCACTCACGAACCCGTGCATCAACAGGCTTCGAGCGGTGCGCTCGTCCATGCCACGGCTCTTCATGTAGAAGAGCGCGTTCTGGTCAATCTGGCCCACCGCCGCGCCGTGGTTACACTTTACGTCATCCGCGAATATCTCAAGCTGAGGCTTGGTGTCCACTTCTGCCCGCTCTGACAGCATGAGATTCTTGTTCACCTGGTGCGCTTCAGTCTTCTGAGCGTCAGGCCGCACCAACACTCTGCCGTTGAACACCGCATGGGACTTGCCGTCCAGGATGCCTTTGTAGAGCTGATGGCTGGTGGTATGGGGTGTGGCGTGGTCCACAAATATCTGGTTGTCTACGTGCTGACCATCCTCCACCGAGTAGAGGCCGTCCAGGGAGCATGCCGCCCCTTCAGCGCCCATGAGCACGTTCAGATTATGCCTCGCCAGCTTTGCGCCCATGTCGATTGCCACGGAGTCAAACCGCGAATCTCGCTGGCAGTCCGCTTGCGTGGTGGCCACGTGGAACGCCTGAGCGCTCTCACGCTGGAGCCGGTAGCGATGAATGGTTGACCCCTCGCCAGCCACATACTCAGCCACCGCGTTGGTGAACGTTGAGCCGTCGCTCAGGCCAGCGTAGGTCTCCAGGATGCTCACGCTGCTCCCTTTGCCTACCACCACCAGCAACCTGGGGTGCGCGGCTATGGGCTCAACCTGTGACGACGACAGGAACAGTACTTGGATAGGCCCTTCTATGTCAGTGTTGTCCGGCACGCTGATGAACGCGCCATCATGAATGAAGGCCGTGTTCAGCGCTGTGAATGCATCCACTTGGTAGGAGGCGTGCTGCGCCAGGTGCTTGCGTACAAGCTCAGGGTACATGTGCATGGCCTCTGCGAGGTTGGTCAGCACCACGCCTGAGGGTACTGCGGTAGTAGCTGAAAGCGCTGGCTGATAGTGGCCGTCCACGAAGACCAACCTGCTCATGCGCGAGCCGGCGAAGGCGGACCGTTCTACCTCGGGCTCTGGCACCAGGTCATGACGTGCTTTGAAGGCTGCGCTGAAGGGAGTGCGGGCAATAGGAGCTATGTCCGTGTACTTCCAGGCTTCATTGCCTCTGCGCGCCGTGGGAAAGCCGAGTTCCTTGAAACGCTCCATGGCGCTCCGGCGGAGGTCGTTAACCCACGCGGGGTCCTTGGCCCATCCGTCGCTCTCAAAGCGCTGGAAGGTCTCCAGGTAAAGCTGTTCTTGTGTAGTTGGGGCGGAAGTCATGCTGAGATTGCCAGCCACTATCCGGAGGAGGGCAGGGCGTCAGTCGCCTCCGCCACCCAATCGTAGCCCTTGGACTCAATTTCCAGGGCCAACTCTTTGCCGCCTGACATCATGATGCGCCCGTTGATCAGCACGTGGACGAAGTCCGGTGCCACGTAGTTCAGGATGCGTTGGTAGTGAGTCACGAGGACCATTGCGTTCTCAGGCGTACGAAGCGCATTGATGCCACTGGCCACAATGCGGAGCGCGTCCACGTCCAGGCCGGAGTCCACCTCGTCCAAGATGGCAAGTTTGGGTTCAAGGAGCGCCATTTGCAGAATCTCGCTGCGCTTCTTCTCACCGCCGGAGAAGCCGTCGTTCACCGGGCGTTTGGTGAGTGACGAGTCCATCTCCACAACCTTGGCCTTCTCTTTGAGGAGCTTGTCAAACTGCAACACGCCTATCTCTTCTTCTGCATGGCTCTTGCGGACGGCGTTGACGCCACCACGTATGAAGTGGTCCAGCCTAACCCCCGGTATCTCAGAGGGGTGCTGGAAAGAGAGGAAGATGCCGCTTCTGGCTCGTTCTTCAGGAGGCATTTTGAGCAGGTCAGCGCCCGCGAAGCTCACGGTGCCGCCTGTGACTTTGTACATGGGGTTGCCAGCAAGGACGTTGGCTAACGTGCTCTTGCCTGAACCGTTGGGTCCCATGATGGCATGGACCTCTCCGGCGTTGACCGTGAGGGTCACTCCGTTCAGGATGCCAATGCCGTTAATGGACGCGTGTAGGTCGTGTACTTCAAGCATGTCTGTTTATCCGACGGCCCCTTCCAGATTTACTTCCAGCAGCCTGTTTGCTTCAACCGCGAACTCCATGG
>CAVOAJ010000062.1:0-8563 GCA_963693605.1 Dehalococcoidia bacterium
TATGGGCGCAAGCCTGGTGGTGGCTGGAGTGGCCCTGATTAGCATCTACAACGCATAGTTGGCGTCTGTTCATTGAAAGGAGCCTCCGTGGCTGTATCTCAAGAAACCTTGGACCAAATAGCCCTGAGCCGTGCTGAGTATGACCTCATCTTGGAACGGCTGGACCGAGAGCCTACTGAAGTGGAGCTTGGCCTGTTTGGTGCGCTTTGGAGTGAACACTGCGGCTACAAGCATTCACGACCTTTGCTGAAAGGCTTTCCCACCACGGGTGAGGCCGTGCGCGTGGCCGCTGGTGAAGAGAACGCTGGCGTCGTGGAAATTGGAGACGGCCTGTCAGTGGTTTTTAAAGTGGAATCTCATAATCACCCCTCGGCTGTTGAGCCTTATCAGGGTGCAGCTACCGGCGTTGGCGGCATTGTCCGCGATATCTTGGCAATGGGCGCGCGACCCATCGCGCTGCTGAACTCGCTCCGGTTCGGGACGCTGGACGATCCGCGAAACCGTTTCCTTTTTGAGGGCGTGGTGGCGGGAATCTCCGGCTATGGCAACTGCATTGGCGTACCTGACGTTGGTGGTGAGATCGTCTTCGATGCAAGCTACACGGGTAATCCCTTGGTCAACGCCATGTGCGTGGGCCTGCTGCGAGAGGGTGAAATGATGACCGCAGCAGCAAGCATACCTGGCAACACGCTCATGCTCGTGGGCGCAGCCACGGGCCGTGATGGCATCCATGGCGCGTCGGGACTCGCCTCTCGCACCTTTGAAGAGGAGCGGGAGATGCGGCCCACCGTTCAGGTGGGTGACCCCTTCATGGAAAAGGTGCTCATTGAGGCGTGTCTGGAAGTAGCGCGCAGCGGCCATCTGGAAGGGATGCAGGATCTGGGCGCGGCTGGCCTCACCAGTTCTGTCATGGAGTCAGTGGCCAAAGGGGGCATGGGCTTGGACATGGACGTGGCAAAGGTGCCTCGTCGTGAGACCGGCATGACCCCTTACGAAGTGATGTTGTCGGAATCCCAAGAGCGCATGTTGCTCATCGTCACACGCGGCCATGAGGACAAGGTGCGGCAGATGTTTGAGAAATGGGACCTGCACGCAGTGGACATTGGCACCGTTATAGAGGGTGGCATTGCACGCGTCTATGATGGCGACATCCTGACGGCCCAAGCCTCAGTGGAAACGCTCACAGAGGCGCCTCAGTATCGGCTCAACGGTGAGCGCCCCGCGTATCTGGACGGCCTGCACAACCAGCCTCTCCCATCAACGCCGCCTGTGGAGCAGGCGGGGGCCATTCTGTTACAAGTCCTTGCAGCCCCCAACATTGCCAGCAAGCGTTCGGTCTACCGGCAATACGATCATGAAGTGCAGACCAACACCGTGGTGAAGCCCGGCCAGGCGGACGCCGCAGTAATGCGGCTGCGCGGCTCCAGCAAGGGTATTGCGATGAGCCTGGACGGGGATGGTCGCAAGACATATCTGGAGCCCTATATCGGTGGCGCACTGGCTGTGGCTGAAGCCTGCCGGAACGTCGCCTGTACTGGTGCAACGCCCCTGGCCATCACGGACTGCCTGAATTTTGGCAACCCAGAGAAGCCGGAGGTCTACTATCAGCTTGAGGAGTGCATCAAGGGCATGGCTGCCGCCTGCATTGCTCTTGGCGTGCCCGTGATTAGCGGGAACGTGAGCCTCTACAATGAATCTCAGGGCCAGGCCATCTACCCAACGCCCGTGGTGGGCGCGCTGGGTGTCTTGGAGGATGTGCAGCGGTACGCGACCGCTGGCTTCCAGAACGAGGGCGACGTTGTCCTGCTGCTGGGCGCTGCCACAGTGGACGCGTCCCCCACCGCGCTCGCGGGCAGCGAATATCTGGGTTACGTACATGGCGTCGTGGCGGGTCGGCCTGATATCGACCTGCAAGTGGAGCGACGTTTGCAAGAGGCGCTGGTTAGCCTCATAAGGCAAGGATTCTTGAACTCAGCTCATGATTGCTCAGGCGGCGGCCTGGGCGTGACAATCGCGGAGAGCTGTATCTTGGGCAACGTTGGGTTCCAGGGTGAAGCAGCGCTGCCCGCACGCTGGGACGCCGCGCTTTTTGGAGAGGACCCGTCGCGGGCTGTGGTCTCGTTGTCACAGGAGCGCGTTGCTGAGGTGGAGCGTATCGCTGGGGAGCTTGGCGTGCCATTCGTACGACTAGGCACCGTGGGCGGCACTCGCTTCACACTGACAGCGCTGATTGACCTGCCTCTGGCGGACCTGGCTGATGCCCATGGCAACGGCTTGGAGCGGGCGGCAGGGGCTTAGAGAGAACGGTAATGTCCAAAGTCTGGGTGCTGCAACACACACCGCCAGAGACCCTTGGCACTATTCAAGACGCGCTGACCGCGGAGAGCATCACGGCTGAGTACGTGCGCGCCTTTGAAGGCCAGCCCGTTCCCCAGCGCATGGGAGAGGCCGTTGGGCTGGTGGTCATGGGCGGCCCCATGGGCGTCTATGAGCAGGCCCAATACCCATACTTGATAGATGAGATACACCTCATTGAGGACGCGCTGAAGGCAGGCATGCCTGTGATTGGCGTTTGTCTGGGGAGTCAGCTATTGGCTTCCGCCCTTGGCGCAGAGGTGGTCAGCAGCGGACGGAAAGAGATTGGCTGGCACACCGTGACCCTAGCTGACGGTGCATCGACCGACCCCCTGTTGGCTGGCGTTCCACCCTCCTTCACCGGCTTCCACTGGCACGGCGACGTATTTGATTTGCCTCGCGACGCCGTCTCGCTTGCATCCTCCGGGATGACGGCCCACCAGGCGTTTCGTTATGGAAATAAGGCATACGGGTTTCTTTTTCACATGGAGGTTACCGCTGAGGTCATTGGCGGTATGGTGGCGGCTTTTACGGATGAAATGGTAGAGGCAGGCGTCACCCAGGCTGAGGTCACCAGCGACATAACGGAACGCCTTCCACGGCTCCACGAAGTTGGAAATACGGTCTTCAGCCGGTGGGCTGGTCTCATTTCATCAACCCTTGATTGAGCTAAATCGCCGGAAAGCGTGGGCCGTCCCTCTTGAATTCCCGCAACGGGCCACCCGTTATACTTGTTGGGCTGAGTCGTTCAATTTTCAGCTTTGACTGGCGATTTGAGATTGCGCTTCAGCCCTTCGTAGTCTAAGCTCAATAGCTACGTGCCACGAAAATAGTGGCCACCATAGATAAGTGAGGTCGATCTCCGATGAAGGTTATTTTCCTAGAGGATGTACCGGGCACCGCCGACGCTGGCGAGGTCAAGGACGTTAAGAATGGCTTTGCTCGTAACTACTTGCTGCCACGGCAGCTTGCGGCCCGGGCAACAATCAATGAGCTTCAGCGGATGAACTCCATCCAGAAGACCGCTCAGCAAAACCGGCTGAAGATTACCAAAGACATGACCAAAGTGGCAGAGGCCATGGAGGGCATACAGGTATCCATTGAGGCCAAAATTGGCCCCACGGGGCGTCTGTTTGGCTCAGTTACAAGCAGGCACATTGCGGAGGCCATCAACCTGGAGACAGGCAGAGACTTGGACCACCGCAACGTCCTGATTGGTGACTCGTTCCATGAGCTTGGGGACTACCCCGTTAGCATTCGCTTGTACCGGGATGTAGTTGCCCACGTAAACGTCTCCGTCATCCCTGAGGGTGGTGCTGAGGCGGTTATTGATGAAGAGGCGGCAGAGGCTTCCGTAGAGGAAGAGGCAGCGTCTGAAACTCCGAAGGAGACTCCAGCGGAAGAAGCGGCGCCTGAGCCATCTGATGAGGAATCAAAAGAAAAGTAGGTCTTTCACTGGCGCCTATCCAATGTCGCGCTTCAGGGAGCGTACCTCTCCCATAATGGTTGGCTAACCACTGCTACGTAGGATGAATAGGCGGCATGTACGCTGAGAAGCTCCCACCTCATGACGTAGAGGCAGAAGAGTCGGTTATCGGCTCGCTGTTAATTGACGGCGAGGCCATCAACCGCGTCGCTGCCATCGTCAAGCCAGATGATTTCTACCGCGAGCGCAACCGCTGGTGTTATGAGTCATGCTTGGCCCTCTACCAGCGCAATGAGGCCATCAACCAGGTGACTCTCAGCCATGAGCTTGGCAGACGTGAGCGTCTTGAAGAGTTGGGCGGCCCCGCCTACCTCAGCCACCTTGTCACCACAGTTCCCACGTCCATTCACATTGAACACTACGCTCGCATCGTGAGCCGCACCGCCACCATGCGACGGCTCATTCAGACTGCGGGTGAGATTGCCACCATTGGCTACGACAACTCAGCGGACGTGGACTCCGCCATGGCCCAGGCGGAAGACCTGCTCTTCCGCATTCGTACCGGCCAGGGCGTCCGGGACTTCGCGTCCCTTCGGGAAATTCTAGACAAGTACCTAGAGGACTCCGCCTCCATCATTGGAGGCATGGATACCGGCATGGCGCCAATCCATACGGACTTTCCGGCAATGGATGAATTGCTTATGGGTGGGCTCCAGCGCTCAGACCTGATTATCCTGGCTGCCAGGCCGTCCATTGGCAAGTCTACTCTGGCCATGAACATCGCTCGTAACGCTGCTGGCCAAGGGGCGGTGGTTGGCGTGTTCAGCCTGGAGATGAGCCGTGAGCAACTTGCTTTGCGGCTTCTTTCGGCAGAGGCGGAAGTGGAGAGTCACCGGTTGCGGGTTGGCCTGGTAAGTGATGCAGAAGCCAGCCGTGTCGGAGCCTCAGTCGGTGCGCTTTCAGACCTGTCCCTCTACATTGACGACACCCCGCTACAGACGGTCCTGGAGATACGCAGCAAGTCCCGCAGGCTTCACATGGAGCGCGGTTTAGACTTGGTCATCGTTGACTACCTTCAGCTCATTCGCGGGGCCAGTGACCGAATGGAGAACCGAGTGTTGGAACTGGGTGAAATCACCCGTCAACTCAAGGGGATGGCCAGAGACTTGAATATACCTGTGCTCACCGTGTCGCAGCTCAGCCGT
Source organism: Dehalococcoidia bacterium (assembly GCA_963693605.1). GTDB lineage: Bacteria > Chloroflexota > Dehalococcoidia > Lucifugimonadales > Australimonadaceae > JAQBVZ01. The sequence goes on from CAVOAJ010000062.1 coordinate 4,987, forward strand.
GCGCCGGAGCAGCGCCCTGACCACCGTCCTCAACTTTCAGACCTACGTGAGTCAGGCAGCATTGAGCAGGACGCAGACGTGGTCTCCTTCATCTACCGTGAGGACCGCTATCGCACTGAGGAAGACTGGGAACAGCGGTACCCCACAGAGCCGTACCCTCGTAACATCGTTGAATTCATCGTGGCCAAGCACCGTCACGGGCCAGTGGACACCATCAACCTCTACTTCCGTGGCAACCTCTCCAGGTTTGAGAGCCTGGCTGCGCAGCAATGGGATTAGCATGGCGGCCTTTCCTGGCTTTCCCTCCGGCACGCGGGACCTCCCCGTGCCCAGCCCACTTCTCGGGCCGCTCCTGGAAGAGATCACGGAGATGGCTGAGCTCAAGTGCACGCTGCGATTCTTCTGGATGGTCGCGCAACAGAAAGGCCAGCCCCGTATGGTGGGGGCCTCAGCGCTGACGGAAGACCCCGTGCTGCTGGCGGCTCTGGGCTCTGTGGAAGAGGTACGCCGGGGGTTGGAGCTTGCGGTGAAGCGAGGCACTCTGCTGGCAACCGTAGGGCCCGGTGGAGAGACGGCTTACCTGTCGCATACACCTGCCAATGAGCGTGTGGCTGAGGCAAGAGGTAGCGCAACTGAAGACGTGACTGAAGATAGGGGAACGCAGCAGGCTGTTGTACCGCCGACGGAGCGCCCTAACATCTTCAAGCTGTATGAACAGAACATTGGCATGCTTACACCCCTGTTGGCGGATGAGCTGAAGGACGCGGAGGGGGTGTATCCTGAATCATGGATAGAAGACGCCTTCAAGGAGGCGGTGGAACGCAACCGACGTAGTTGGAAGTACGTGGCCCGCATACTAGAGCGTTGGGCCGCAGAGGGCCGGAGTGACCATGGAGAGCCTGGGAGCGATTCTCAAACGATTACAGCAGCTGAGTACGTTAAACGGTACGGACTCCGCCGCTGAGGCGTTGGCCGCCGAATCGGAGTCGGCTGAGCCCCTATGCCCGCTGTGCGGCGGCCTTGGTTGGGTGCGGCGGGATGTGCCTATTGGCGACCCTCACTTTGGCAAAGCCGTCCAGTGTTTTTGCCAGCAGCAGGTGAGTGGTGATGGACGCCTGGCCCGGCTTCAGCGCTTCAGCAACATGGGGCGACTCGCTGAAGTGTCCTTTGAGAAAACCGACCCTGATGGCCGCAGCGGCAACACGGATGGCCGCACTAGGTTCAGGATGTCCATGCAGGCCGCTCAGGCTTTCGCTGATGACCCTCAGGGCTGGCTGGTGCTGGAAGGGGGCAGTGGTACGGGGAAGACGCACCTAGCGGCTGCAATCGCCAACCGCTGCATGGAGCGGGAGGTCCCTGTGCTCTTCGTAGTGGCACCTGACCTGCTTGACCACCTGCGCGCTTCTTTTAGCCCGCAGAATGAGATGCCGTATGATGAACTATTCGAACAGATAAAGAGCATTCCCATGCTGGTGTTGGATGACCTTGGTGTGCAGAGCAGCACCCCCTGGGCTGAGGAGAAGCTCTTCCAACTGTTGAATCACCGCTACGTGACCCAGTTATCCACCGTCATCACCACCAACGTCGCAGTGGATCAAACGGAGGCTCGCCTCCAGAGTAGACTGAGTGACCCACGGCTGTCTCAACTGCTGGACCTGGGGGACGTAACGCGGGGTCGGGCACCTGCCATTGGCGGTATTGAGCCTGAATTGTTGACTCGCATGACCTTCGCCACTTTCGAGCTCCACGGCAAAGCCAAGGACAGGGAGGGCCAAGAGACTCTGGCGGCGGCATTGCAGTCAGCGCAGTCCTTTGCTCAGGAACCAGAAGGCTGGCTGGTCCTTATGGGCGACACCGGTTGCGGCAAGACCCATCTGGCTGTGGCGGTGGCTGAACAGCGACTCAAGCTGGGCCAGCCGGTGTTCTTTGCCCTGGTCCCTGACCTGCTGGACTACCTTCGTTATACCTTCAGCCCTGACAGTCGTGTGACCTATGACGAGCGGTTTGAGGAGGTTAAACAGACCCCTCTTCTTATCCTGGATGATTTGGGTGCGGAGAGCACTACGCAATGGGCCAATGAGAAGCTTTACCAGATAATTGTGCACCGCCACAACGCGCGACTTCCCACCATTATCACCACCAGAAAGCTCCCCAACAGCTCACGGGACCCTATTGCCTCTCGCATTAATGACCCTCGCCTGGTGACCGTGGTGCCCATCACTGCACCGGACTTCCGCCAGCATGCCAAGCCTGTTCCGCAGGGGCGTGATCGTGGCCAAGACGCCGGAGCACGGGACAGGTAGGATGGCTTCAGAAACCCCCTTTCAACCGGTGTTGCAACCGGCGCCAGGTGAGCCCTGCGTCTTCTGTGAGGTCATCGCGGGGCGTAGCCCCAGGCGCATCCGCCATGAAGATGACGACCTCTTGGTGATAGAGAACGCCCTTCGATGGGTGCCCGTGATGTTACTGGTGCTTCCCAAAGCTCACATGAGCCAGGAGGAATTCTGGCAGTCAGCGCTTTTTGCTAAGGCCAGCAGTCTGGCAGTGGACATCGCAAAAGAGGACAGCCCCAACGGGTATAGGCTGCTATCCAATGTTGGGCCTGACGGTATGCAGTCTCAGGCGCACGGACACTTGCACATCCTCGGCGGACAGGATCTGGGCCTCTATCTCTGGGGACGGTGGCCTGGAAGTGTGATTCCCTCCACCTACGGCGGTCCTGAGCAGAAGTAGCCAACGACCCGTTATTCTGGCCTTGGAGGCCTACCGTATATGCCTGTCACCCTTATAAACGTGCTACTCGTGGGCGCTGGCGGCTTTATGGGCTCAGCGTTGCGGTTCATTGTGGGTACATGGGTCATGCGGACGGCAGGGACGCCCGTATTCCCTTACGGTACGTTGACCGTGAACATCCTGGGGTGCCTGCTCATTGGCCTGCTGGCAGGGTTGACCGAGGGCCGTCAGCTATTCAGTAACGAGGTCCGCTTAGTGGTGTTCTTCGGCGCACTAGGGGGCTTCACCACTTTCTCAGCCTTTGGGTTCGAGACCGTCGTGCTCATGCAGGACGGGCGGATATTCATGGGACTGGCCAACGCCGGAGTGCAGATCATCGTGTGTTTGGTAGTGGTATGGATAGGGCTCGCTCTGGGCCGAGCGCTACAAGGCGCCTTTTCCTGACAGCCTGCCAGAGGATATCGATATATATAAATCGGACCCTTCCCATTGGGAAGGGTCCGAAAGTCATCAAACGAGCGTTTGCCGCACCGCCTTACGCCTTGGCGACGATGCTGCACTTGGACGAATTGAAGATATAAGTCTCACTGTAGTCCAGTACCTGAGGCTTGAGCCCTAGCTCAGTCATGGCCCCAGCCAAACACACCCAGTTCAGCAGTTCCTGCTGCCCCGCGTCCTCAATCTGCGCCAGGTCAAGGTCCTTCCAGCTTGGGAACCTGCCGTCTCGCAGGTCCTCAAACCGCGCCCGGTCAGCCTCCACGTCTGGGTAGAGGTAGTGATGCTTAGGGGTTAGGAAGGCGTGAGACCAGCTTGAGGAGCCAATGAGGGCCACCCGCCACGGACT
>CAVOAJ010000063.1:0-8517 GCA_963693605.1 Dehalococcoidia bacterium
GCCTTGGTGGGCGTGACGCTAATGACCAGTGCGGTCACTTCGCGGAACGAGACCGCCAGGGGGGGGGGGCCGGTGTCGCCGTAGGAGTGGGCTCTTCGGGTGTAGCTGTCGGCTCCTCAGGTGTCGCTGTGGGATCCTCAACCGAGCCCGCAGGGGTAGGCGTGGGCTCCTGAGGCGTACCTTCAGGAGTCGCGGTAGGCTCGCTCGTGGGAGTTGCTGTAGACAGAGCGGTTGGCGTTGCCGTGGGCTCTGTAGTAGGATTCACGGTAGGTTCGCCCGTGGGGGTCGCCGTTGGGGTCTCCTCAGGTGTTGCCGTAGGAGTTTCTTCAGGCGTCGCTGTGGGCGTTTCTTCAGGCGTAGCCGTGGGTGGAGGTGGTTCCACGGGCGCTCTGTCCAAAAGGACAGAAACACGCGCACCAACGGCGATGTCTGCAACCGTGACATCCTTTTCAGGCGGCATGTTAATCGTAGTGGACCCGGTGATAGCCACAGTCACATTGCCAAACTGCGTCTCAACCACAATGAAGCCGTCTCCAATGCCGGCAACCGTGCCGTGGATGCCACGTCTGGTGAGCTGGCCTGGCGGCACGCTCCTTGGTGCCGGCTCCTCCGTAGGAGTGGCCGACGGTTCATCAGTAGGTGTAGCTGATGGCTCTTCCGTGGGAGTCTCAGTAGGTGTTTCTACCTCAGTTTGCTCCGGTGTCGGAGTTGCGTCCTGGGCCAATGCAGGCAAACTCACCATGATGACAGTGAGCGCCGCTAAGGCCCCAATCAGCGGAAATTTCCATGCGCCCATAAATTCCTCTCCTCTTCCCACTCAATAGGCCTACGGTGCGTAAATAACGCTCAGTACCGTGGATAACTCTTCACCAGTTGAAATACTGGCTACAACTTCAATGGTGTTTGGATCCACGTCCAACGTTACCTCTGCTGAAAACGCGCCGTCCGCGTCTGGTTCCACAAATGCGTCATTCACGGTGATGATGGCGTCCACACGGGTCCTACCGCTGACCACGATGGTTGCGGTGTCTGAGAAGCTGTCATCAAACTCAGGGGTGATGATGTGCAACACAAACTCGTCAGGAGCTGGTGTGGCCGTGGGCTCCGGCGTTGGTGTGGGTTCTGATGTAGCTGTGGCTATAGGCTCAGGCACGGTCGTAGACGAGGGCTCAGGGACAAAGTCCTCTGACCCTTTTACGAACGAGCAGCTTCACCGTGGGCCTGAAAATGAGGCGACGACCTCCAGCCTCCACAATGGACCGCTCCGCATTAAAGTCCAACGTGAGGATGGTGGTCTCGCCCGCAATTACTTCCAGTGGACCCACCAACTTCAATTCGCCGCTGGGCACTTCCGCAGTGAGTTGCTCACCGCCCTTGGTCACCTGCACGTCCAGCACGGTGATACGAGTCTGGGTGTACATGCCGGGTTCAAGCTCACCAACGCCTATGGACTCCTCTTTACTGATGACTTTCAGCAAGTCAAAGCTGAATTCGCCCTCAACCACGGTAATCCAGCCGCCTTCGTCGTCGCCACCGGCCTTGTGTACCTGGACCTTCTCGGCGGTGATGACAATGGCGGTAATGTCTGGGTCTGGCTGGTCAGTCACGCGGACGTCCAGTGTGCCGGTCTCCGGCCCGGAGGTGGCAGTAGCAGTGGGACCCACGTTGTCCCCAGAAGAGGTAGGATCGCCGCTGCAGGCCGCCGCGAGCAAGGCGATAGCAATTGCCACAATAATGGCAATGACCCTTCTCCTCTTAAATTAAGTTCAGATTACATGCGGTAGCAGCAATCCGCTATAGTCCAATTGTGTGAGTTCCGTGTGACATCGAGGGGGTTAGCTTTTGGAGCCGGGCTCCTTAGCAGCCGCGTGGGGAATGACGCCAAGCAGATGTCCAAGTTTGTCCCGCTTGGTTTCAAGGTAATGCAGGTTCTCTTTGGTGGAGTGCGTTTGGATGGACACCCGCTCCACTATCTCCAGGCCGTAACTGTCCAGCCCAACCACCTTGCGGGGGTTGTTGGTAAGGAGCCGCATCTGCTTCACGCCCATGTCAACCAGAATCTGAGCGCCCACGCCGTAATGCCGGAGGTCCGGTGGGAAACCGAGCTTGGCGTTGGCTTCCACAGTGTCCATGCCGGAGTCTTGCAACGCATAGGCCCTGAGTTTGTTATGCAGGCCAATGCCACGGCCCTCTTGGCGCATATACAGGAACACGCCACGGCCTTCAGCCGCTATGGCCTCCAAGGCCATTTCCATCTGTGCTCCGCAGTCACACCGCAGGCTGCCAAAAACGTCACCAGTGAGGCACTCACTGTGAACGCGCACCAGCACCGGCTCATCCGTGGTGACGTCACCCATGACCATGGCAATGTGTTCAGCAGAGTCCACTGTTGACCGGTAGGCCACGGCTCTGAATTCACCATGGAGGGTGGGCAAGCGGGCATCACCAACGCGTTCAATGAGGCGTTCATTCTGCATACGATAGGCGATGATGTCCGCCACGCTGACAATGTTCAGTCCATGAGTGGCGGCCACTTTTTCAAGGTCAGGCATGCGGGCCATAGTGCCATCTTCATGCATAATCTCGCAGATGACGCCAGCAGGAGTGCATCCCGCCATGCGGGCAATGTCCACAGCAGCTTCAGTCTGCCCTGCACGCACCAGAACGCCTCCATCTTCAGCCCGTAGAGGAAATATATGTCCCGGCCGGGCCAGGTCAGCGGGCTTGGAGGCAGGGTCTAGCAACGCCTGTACGGTAAGCGCACGGTCCGCTGCGGATATGCCGGTGGTTCCATTGAGCGAGTCCACGGTCACGGTGAATGCGGTGCCCAAGCGAGCGGTGTTGTCCTGCACCATAGGCGGCAGGTCAAGCTGTTCAAGCCGTTCCTTGGTCATGGGCACGCAGATGAGGCCACGGCCAAACGTGGCCATGAAGTTGATGGCGTCAGCATCCACGAACTGGGCCGCCATGGCGAGGTCGCCTTCGTTCTCGCGGTCTTCATCATCAACAATGATGACAAATTTGCCATCGCGGATGTCCTCGATAGCCTGCTCTACAGTAGTTAGGGGCATGGGGCCAACTTCTCCTCTACCGCGCCTGCAGCCGCTCCACGTACTTGGCCAGGATGTCCACTTCCAGGTTGACCGGGTCCCCAGCTTTTCTGTATTGGAGCACCGTGTGCTGCAAGGTATACGGTATCACAGCTACGGTGAACGTGGTAGCTAGAACACTCGTGACGGTGAGGCTTATGCCGTCCACTGAAATGAAGCCTTTCTCCACAATGTACCGCGCCACCTCTTCTGGCGCTTCCACGTGTAGGGTCTGGTCCAGTTCAGAGCCAGAGATGTCCACCACCACGCCGACGCCGTCCACGTGACCCTGAACAAAATGGCCGCCCATACGGTCACTGGCGGCCAGGGCGCGCTCCAGGTTTACGTGATGGTCACGCTTTAGGAAGCCCAGGTTGGTCCGCCGCAACGTCTCTTCCGTCAGGTCCACGGCAAACCCTTCAGGGGTCACCTCAACCGCCGTCAGGCAGGCGCCGTTGACCGCAATGCTCTGGCTGACACGCAGGTCAGAGAGCACAGCCTTGGCGGCAATGACCAGCCGGTGCGGCGAGGCCTCCTGGATCTGACCAATCTCTTCCACGATGCCGGTGAACACGTGGCTTCCTCCGTGACGTTCCAATAGCTAGGTACATGATAGCGGGGAGAGGGTGAGCGGGGAAAGGCCGCAGTCATCAGAGCAAAGAATTTGGCTTCCGAATGGCACAGCGGGATTATGACAATGAGAAGGTAGAGCCAGCCTCAGTACGGGTAACCTCTATACGCAGAGGAAACGCCTCTTTGATCTCCTCCATGTGGGTAATCACGAGAATGCGCTGGAAGTCAGGCTCAATGGACTTGAGCACATCAAGGATACGGTCGCGGCCCTCAACGTCCTGGGTGCCAAAACCTTCGTCAATGAACAGTGTGGGCAAGGGCGCACCAGCCCGCCAGGCCAATAGCTTTGAGAGGGCGATGCGCAACGCGAAGTTGATGCGGAAGCTCTCTCCGCCACTGAAGAGTTCATAGCTGCGTGTGCCAATGTCGTCGGCAATAAGGATGTCCAGCGTCTCGATCGCGTCATCACTGGCACCTGCGGTACGGCGCTCCCGTTGCGTCTCCAGCTTCAACGACATGCGACCATCCGTCATGCGATGGAGCAGTCTGTTGGCCTCCTCCTCAAGACGAGGAATGGCCGCCTCTATGAGCAGCGCCTGCACTCCACCTTTGCCAAAGGCCTGGGCTAGATCCGCATACGACGAAGCGTCCTGCAGCAAAGAGGCGCGCTCCTTGTTGCGCAGGGATAGCTCCTCCTCAGCCTTGCCTATTTCATCCAACTGATGTGCCAACGAACCGAGGCGTGATTGCAATGCGTCCCGCTGCTGAACGGCGAGACGTCGCTCCTCTTCCACCTGCGTCCGCTGCAGTTGGTACTGTGGCAGTTCCGATAACTCCTGGGCCGTCTGCGCGAGGGCCTCATCCAGCCGTGCCACCTCCTGTGTGGCCTGGTCAACCCGAGCCTGGGCGCGAGAAAGGGCGACTTCATCTTCAGGAGCGCGGGTCTTGGCCTCCGCCAGTCTGCGCTGCTCCTCCTCCCAGGGTGCTAGCTCCTGGGCCTTGGTCTCTACCTGCTGGTGGCTCTCCTGGCTATAGTCCAGAGTTGCTATCTGACCCCGTAGCTCCAATGCGGCTGCCTGGTCCTCCGCAGCGTAACGTCCGCCTCCAAGCTCAGCGCGTACAGCTATCAGGGCGGCTTCCGCTTCCACAAGCTGTACCTGGGCACGCTGAGCCTCATCACGTCGCTGTGTCAGTTCAGCCCGCTGTCTATCAGCTACGCGACGTCGCTCTTCAATGGTCCGCTGACCCTCATCAACACGCGTTTTAAGGGCCGCCGTTTCTGTCTCTAGCGCGTTGATACGCTCAGCCTGGGCTGTGTACTGGCCGCGCCGGGCCTCAATCTCTTCCTGGTACGCGGACTCGATACGTGCCATGGCCTCCGGGCCCAGGGCCGACCCGCACAAGGGACACGCAACATCAGGCTGGTGGGAATGGCCCAGCATCGCAATCTTGGCCCCTATCTCCTTGCCGCCGCGCTCAATGCGGGCGTTCTCCTCCTCCAATCCACGCTTTTCCAAGACTAGTTCCTGGTACCGCTGTTGGAGCATTCCCAGTTCAACGGACTCTGCGCCTATAGCGCTCACGGCCTGTTCAGCCTGCCCAAGGGAGACTTCCAGAGAGGGGAGGCTTTCCACGATTGGGGCCAACTCCTGCGACACACGACGCTCCAGAGCGCGGACGTCGCTCTCCAACGTGGCCTTTGCTCCAGCAATACGTTGCTCATGGCCGTGCAGAGCACCCTCAAACTCACGCACGCGCTGGACAGTGCCTTGCAGTGCGGTTAAGCGATTACGCGCACTAGTAAGTTCTTGCATTCCCGCCGCAATCTGCTCTTCACGTGCCAGCACCTCTCGCCAACCATCGAGGCGCGTACGAAGCGTGACAACCTCAGCCTCTGCCTCTTTGGCACGGGCCGCAGCTTGGCGCCGTTGGTCTTCCTGCGCCTGCACCTCTTGCCTGCGCTGCTCCAGAGTGGTGACTTGCTTGACCAAGAGTTCCAACCTGCCGTCCAGAGAGGTCAGAAGCTGTTGAGCAGTGGCTAATTCAGTCTCCGACTGCTCCTTGGCGGCCTTGACCTCAGGCTGCCGCGCCGCCTGTTCTTGGAGTCGTTGCATGACCGCTCCCGCAGTCTCCAATGCAGCGTTGGCATCCCTGGCGTGGGCTTTGGCCCGGTCTTCCAGCCGGTCATAGAGACCCAGACCAAGCACCTTGCCCAGCACCTCCTTGCGCTGGGCAGGCGTGGACATGGTGAAGATGTCCGCCCTGCCCTGGAGCAGGAACGCGCTGTTCACAAAGGTCTCATAGTCCATGTTGATGAGCCGCTGAATGTGGGCTTGCGTGGCGGAGATGGTGTCGCCAGTGATGGGGCGGTATGACTCACCAGCCCAGATATGGAGGTCAAGAGCACTGGTACCTGTGCGTCTGGTCTTGGAGTACCGGCGCACAGCCTTGTACCGCTGGCCGCTCACCTCAAACTCCAGGTCAACCTGCATCTCCTGCTGGCCCTGATGGAGCAACTGCTCCTGACGCTGACCACGGGCACGGCCCCACAACGCCCATGTCATGGCGTCCAGAAGAGCAGACTTCCCATGGCCGTTGGCCCCGCACAGGCATGCAACGTGGACGTTCTCCAAATGGAGGGTGGGAACGTCTTCACGGTAGGAGAGGAAATTACGGAGTTTGAGGCTTATAGGAAGCAAGGGGCACCTTATACCTGAGGGCCTGGCCGGATTGTAGCAGCACAAGAAGAAACACGGTGGAAGCCCGCTCACAATCGCTTAGCTGCCTCTTTCGGTTCGCCTTGCGGCGGCAAGTTGCCGATGCTAGCATAAGATTTCACAATCCCCTACTTAATTAAGGCTCCCATGCCACTACGAATCGTCGTTACCGCAAAGCAAGTGATAGACCCGGAAACGCCTGCGTCGGCGTTCCGCATAGACCCGCAGGCCCTCCAAGTGTTGCCGCCCGCCAGCGTCCCGCCAGTGGTTAATGGCTTTGACGAGCAGGCCATTGAGGCTGCACTACAAATCAAGGACGCGGCCCCTGACACCCACGTAACTGTCCTATCCATTGGCACCAGTTTTGCCATGGACGTGATGAAAAAGCCGCTAGCCATGGGCGCAGACGAGTTGGTTCTGGTCCAGGATGACGCTCTGGTCAACAGCCCAGACCCATCTGTGGCGGTGCACGTGCTGGCTGCGGCCATCCGTAAGCTGGGCGATGTTGACCTGGTGCTCTGCGGACGGCAAGCCTCTGACTGGGACAACGCTCAGGTGCCTCTCGGCCTGGCGGAGGAGCTAGGGTTGGCGGTCACGACCATCGCAAAAGAGGTGGCTGTCGAAAACGGTCTCGCCAGAGTCGAACGAGTACTCCCCGACGGCTCCGAGACGGTAGAGATAGCGCTTCCCGCCCTAGTGACGGTATCCAATGAGCTTGGACAGGCGCGGTACCCAACCCTGCGCGGCATCATGGCCGCCGGACGTAAGGCGCCAACCATCTGGTCAGTAGCTGACGTTGGCTTGGACGTATCCAGCCTAACGCCCGGCCTGGAGTTGGTTGGGTTGGCGTTGCCTGAAAGCGGCGCTGCCTGTGAGTTCATTGAAGGTGAAGACGACGCGGACGCTGGCCGGAAGCTTGCTTTGAAGCTCCGCGAGGCGAAGCTGGTCTAGTGCACATACGAAATTCCGCACGCTGATACCAGCGTGCCACTTTGGAGAAACATGGCAGACGGACAGGGAATTTTAGTCATTGGTGAGCTTGCAGGCAGTGAGCTTGCCTTGGTAACCCGTGAAGCCCTCAGCGCAGCTCGGAGCCTGTCCGGGGCGTTGGGCGGAGAGCCGGTAAGCCTGGTGATAGCCGGGACTGACCTTGGCGATGCCCCGCAGCAGGGTATTTCCGCAGGTGCCGACACGGTGTACACCGTTGCCAGCCCTGTGCTGGAGGGCACGCCCCCCGACGCTGTGGTGGCGGTGGCAGAACGAGCAGCCCAGGTGGCATCACCCCGGTACGTGATTGGGTCCAAGACGCTCCTTGGCCGTGATGTGCTGCCAAGAGTAGCCTTCCGGTTGGGTACTGCCCTGGCGCAAGACTGCGCGACGCTGGAAGTGGACAGCCAACAGCGGCTGGTGGCGACGCGCCCTGTATACGGTGGCAGTGCCATTGCCAAAGTGGCTTGCCTCCAGACCCCAGCAGTGGCAGCGCTACGTCCCAAAAGCGTAGAGCCGCTGGAGCCAGACGCCAGCCGTACAGGTGAGATCAAGGCGCTGGATATCCAATTGGATGATTCAGTGGTGAAAGCAAAAGTCGTTGACCGAACAGAGCGCCCCTCAGAAGGTATCCGACTTGAAGATGCCAAGGTAGTTGTAAGTGGCGGGCGTGGGTTGGGCGGGCCTGAAGGGTTCGAGCCGCTGAAGGACCTCGCCTCTCTATTAGGCGGTGCCGTGGGTGCGTCCCGAGCGGTCTGCGACGCGGGTTGGCTACCGTCCAGCTATCAGGTAGGCTTAACGGGTAAGACGGTGACGCCGGACCTGTATATAGCCGTGGGCATATCTGGAGCGAGCCAACATATGGCCGGGTGCAGCAGCGCAAGGGCCATTGTTGCCATCAACAAAGATGCTGGGGCCAATATTTTCAAAGAGGCCCGTTTTGGAGTCGCTGGCGACTGGCAGAAGGTGTTACCAGCGTTCATAGACCAACTGCATGAACTGTTGCAGTAGCGGTCAAGGAGGGTGGTGCCGTGGAGCCTGAATTTAACCGCGACATGGCTGACATCTTGAATGACATTGACCAGGCAGAGGTGATTACTATCATCATGCCGTTCCTGGGCCAATGTCTTGTGTACGACTACCGCACAACG
>CAVOAJ010000064.1:0-8496 GCA_963693605.1 Dehalococcoidia bacterium
CCTGCGGTGTCGGCAATCAAGGGGAGCGAGACAGCGCCAGCAGCCCCTGCCAGCGTTGGAGCGGCCTGCTTGATGCTCATGCCAAGGCCTCGGACACGGACAGGGAGCCAGTCCATTATGGCTCTGGAAGACGCGGGATAGATGGGGCCGGTGCCAAGCCCTATGAGGGCTCCGATGGCAATAGCCGCCCAGAGGGAGCCTATGAACGAAAAGAGGAATACGGGTACGGAGGTGTATATGAGGACCAAGACTAGAACGCGCTTGACGCCCCAGACATCAGCAAGCCAACCGCCAAGGAAGACGGTGACCATACTCCCTGCCATCATGCCTGAGGTGATAAGGCCAACCTGGGCGCGGGTCAGTGATAGCTCATCTTGGATGAACGGGTAGAGGACAGGGATGCCCTGTGTGACGATGCCGTCGCCGACTTGGGCGACTGTGGCCAAAGCGACAATAAGCCATAGGCTAGGTGACGCACTGGTTGCGGTACGGTTTCGACGAAAGGGGAAGGAGGGCATTGTCCACTATTGTAGCGAGGAACGCGGCTCCTGTGTTAGTGGCTTTCTGCGGGTGCGGAGGGGAGCTCAGTTTTCTTTTCCACGAGCCAGCGATAGACCATGGGGTTGGCGAGGCTGGCGGCTATGAATACGCCACCAGCGACCCAGAACGTGACCTCCAGGCCAAATGCTTTGGCAAGGAAGCCGAATCCTGTGGGGACTATGAGTTGTGCCATGCCCCAGTAGAGGCCCACGTAGGCCATGGCTACGCCTCTCTGTTCTGGCTTGCTGTTGCGAGTGGTGGTCACGGTGTAGCCAACTGCCATCAACTCAAAGACGATGCCATAGGCGATCATGGTTACTACCAGAGCCGGGGTGCTGCTGGATAGCTGAGGTAAGATGATGAAGATAATCCCCAAGAGAGCGAAGGCGTAGGTGTAAAGGTTCTTTTCACCGGTGCGCACCATGATTTTGCCAAAGACCATTCCTGTGGCGATGGCGCCCGTTACCAAGAAGGTCAACAAGGCGCTGTTGGCGAACTCGCTGTAGCCAATGTTTTTGATATGAGGGATTACTATGACCAACGAGAGGGCAATGGCAGTGGAGGCGAAAAAGGCAGCTATTGCACTCATGGCCATGCCCTTGTCTTTGAAAAAGCCGGGTACCGGTGCCAAAACCTGTCGGAAGGTTCGAGCAGCGGCCTTACGTTGGAGTGTGGGCAAACTGGAGACTATGAGCACCCCAACGGCGGCAACTCCCGCAGCCGTAAGAAAGGTGCTTGAGTAGCTGAAGGCGACGATAATAAACCCGCTTGCAAAGGTGCCAACTACCTGGCCTGCGTTTCCTGTGCCGGATATACGACCAAGCACCTCATGAGCGCGGGAGGCGTTGATTCGGCTTGCATAGGACTGTGTCGCTGTCCAGTAGGTGGCGCGGGAAAAGCCAAAGCATAGCTGAGCAACGATGAGCATAGCGAACGCACTGGAGGCAGCGAAAATCAGCCCGGTGGCAATGGCAGTGCCGAAGCTGAACCAGAGCACCCAGCGTTCACCAAATTTGTCGGCAATAGCTCCAGCAACCAGTCGCAGCAGCAGGCCAAAGGCGGCCTGGGAGCCTATGATGATGCCAAGTTCAGCCAGGTTATAGCCCAAGTGCAGTGCGTAAAGAGGCACAGCCACGTTCATCAGGCCATACATAATCATATAGCCGAAGGCGGCCAGGTAGATTAGCCAGATGGCCCGCTGTTCATGGGTTGTGGATGCCGTCTCGTTGCTAATGCTTGGGTCCATAGTGAGGGTCGCTGGTGTGAGGTGAGGTAGCTTGCTTTGCCAGGCCTAGTAGGGGCGCTGGTAGCAATCTACAAAAGACAGCTTATCAGCTATCACCATACGGTTGGGGACCTGCGTAGTTAGCTATTGGCTTGGCCTGTTAGAGTGAAGGAACGCTAAGAGTTGAATAGAGGAGGTACGCCTTTGAGCGTCGTTAAGATAAACGCAATTGCAGTCCCGGAGGGCGGAGGGCCGGAGTTGGAGCGGCGGTTTGCTGCGCGCGCTAAGGCGGTTGACGGCATGCCAGGCTTCGAGGGGTTTGAGCTTTTGCGCCCGGTGGAAGGCGAGACTCGTTACTTTGTGTACACCCGGTGGGCCACGGAAGAGGCGTTCCTTAGTTGGCTAAACAGCCCTGCCTTTGGTCATGGTCATGCACAGTCCGCAAGCCAAGGTTCTGCACCAGTCGGGACAGGGTCAGCACTACTGTCGTTTGAAGTCGTGGACCTCCACGAGCCCACGGATTAGGGTGGACGATGACCTGTGTGGCTGATTGACACTGCCCATCGACGCTGAGAGTATCGCCCAATGACGTCTATGCCCTCCGGCACGCCGCCGGAAACTCCTGCAACCTCCCGATTTCGGATACTTGCCGCCATGCGGTTCCGTGAGTACCGACTGTTCTGGCTGGGAGGCGCCTTTTCCAACATTGGCATGTGGGCGCTGATTTACGGTCGTCTCTGGCTGATGCATGACCTGACGGATGCGCCATTGATGCTGGGCGTAGTGACCATGTCCAGCCTGGGGCCAGTCTTGCTGTTCTCTGTCTGGGGCGGGGTCATTGCGGACAAGGTAAATCGGCTTAGGTTGGTGACTGTCAGCCGAGCGATTTTCTCTTTACTGGCCCTTCTGACCGCTACGTTGATAGCGACTGACATCATTCGTCCGTGGCACCTGATTGCCATTTCGCTAGGCACCGGCGTGCTTCTTGCATTCGACATTCCATCACGCCAGGCCATGCTACCCAATCTCGTGCCAAGGGAGCATCTGGTCAACGCCATAGCGGTCTACTCCTTTGTGACGGCTGGCTCCGCCATTATTGGCCCAGGCATCTTTGCTCCCTTGGTTAGCTTCTGGGGTCTTGAAGGGTTGTTCTTCCTCATTGGCGTTGCCTATGCGCTGACGGTGGTGATGCTGCTCATGATGAAGCCAGTGCCGCGCCAGACAGCAAGCGATGGGTCGACGTTATGGCAGGGTCTGCTTGAGGGCCTGGCCTACGTACGTGGTCATCGCATGATTCTCAGCGTGCTGGTGATTGGTGTGATTGGCGGAATATTCGGCATGTCTTTTGAGACGCTGTTGCCTGTCTTTGCTGACCAGGTCTTATCAGGTGACGTGTACGTCTACAGTTGGTTGTTGCTGGCAGCGGGGGTGGGTGGGCTAACCGGTACAGTGACGCTGGCATGGGTCGGCAACCCTAGGAACGCCACCACCATTCAGTTGATTGCCGGCCTTGGGTTGGGGCTGGGCCTTGCGGCCTTCTCTCAGATTGGCTGGCTCCCAGTGGCAATGGGCGTGATAGCGCTGGTGGGTGGCTCCAGTGTGACTTTTCTGACCATAAACAACACTATTGTTCAGAATCTGGTGGCGGAGGAATTTCGTGGACGGGTGATGAGCCTACATCAACTCACATGGGGCGTGACGGCTATCGGCGGGTTGCTTATGGGGTCGCTCGCGCAGTTGGTGGACGCGCCCTTTGCGCTGCTGGTTGGAGGGCTGGTCACCGCGTCCGGCACGGTCACGGTATCCACGTTGATGTTGCGAAAATGGCGTCCCAGGCAGAATTCGAACCTGTGACCCGCTGCTTGTACGGTTAGCAAGAGCCAAATGACTGCCTGCATAACCTTCTTTTGACGAACCTTTTCAACGGAGACATACCAGAATTAATCGTCGCCCGGAACAACAGGCCCGCTACCAGTAGACTTCCAACTGCCACCCCTCAGATTCAGCTGAAGGGCCTACACCATCAAGTAGATATTTCCGGTTAAAGGGCCTCCGGTCGACCCAGAGGCGGGCCCCGTTATGTTCTGTTCAATGACGTTGAACTCAAGAATTGTCCCCGAAACTGCACCCCAAACGTGAACCCTGAGAACTGAAACGGCACCTGCTTCTAACTGGCCAGCAACCTTCCACCGAATTCCCCAGGGCGCCGTGGACACGATAAACGACCGAGTTCGCACAGTGCCTTCCCCTTTGAAAATCAATCTCGTTGTAAGCGTTGGAGTCGGTGTGGGAAGAGGCGTTGGAGAGGGCTCTTACGTTAACGTGCTCGTCGGTACAAAAGTGGGGCTCAGTAGAGTCTCGCTTGGAGTTGGCGGGGGAGTATTCGTTGACGAGAGGGGCGGGTCGGAGAGAGGCGTTTGTGCCTGAGCCGGGGCGATGGTCGAGATATCTGCGGGCGTTGCTGTGAGCGCCGCAGCCGTGGGGCTGTTGTTTCACCAGAGCACGCTACGGTACTGTGGAGAACCAAGAGCGCAACGATAGCCATTACCCTGAATTGATAATTCATGGCGCCAATATACAAGATTCACAGAGGTTACGAAAATGGTGTCCCAGACAGGATTCGAACCTGTGACCCGCTGCTTAGAAGGCAGCCGCTCTATCCAACTGAGCTACTGGGACGCGCGAGATACCTTCGACTATAGGTAGGAGCTGTAGCTCCGTCAACCCACACACGGTCATGATAGACTCGATTTCCGTTAATTCCCGACATATATATGAGGAGCGATTCATGGCAGAAACCACTTTTGAGACAATCCGGTATGAAACCGGAGATGGCATTGCAACGGTCACACTGAATAGGCCAGAGCGCCTGAATGCTATAAGCCGTCAGCTTATCCAGGACTTTGAGCAAGTGGTGGACCTCATTGAGGCAGACACATCCGTCCGTGTGGTCATTGTCACTGGCGAAGGCCGTGCATTCTGCGCTGGAGCTGACATCAAGGAACGGGCGGACCACCTTGGGGACGAGGCAGTGCAGGGCTCCGCGACGCCCATCTCCTCGCTTTATCGACGATTGGAGCGCATGGATGCCATATTCATTGCAGCAGTGAACGGCGTGGCTGCTGGTGGCGGCTGCGAGCTGGCCATGGCCTGCGACTTCCGCATAGCGGCTGAGGAGACAACCTTCGCTCTGCCTGAAGTGCGTCTCGGCATTCTACCCGGGGCAGGTGGGACACAGCGCTTGCCACGACTTATTGGCGCCGCAAGGGCCAAAGAGATGATGCTGTTTGCCAGGTTCATCTCCGCAACCGAGGCGCTGGCCTGGGGGCTGGTCAATCAGGTGGTTCCAGGTCCAGAGGTCATGGCGTGGGCAGGGGAGATGGCGCAGGAGCTTTTACAGCAGGCTCCCATTTCCGTCCGTCTTATCAAATCAGCCGTGAACATGGGCGTTGAGACAGATTTGGACTCCGGCCTGAAGTATGAACAAGAGTGCTCAGAGATATTGGGCAAAACCGAGGACCGGGTTGAGGGCTATACGGCCTTTGTGGAAAAGCGTCAGCCAGAGTTTAAGGGGCGCTAGGGGATGATGCCTGCGCTGCGTCGCCTTGATCAAAGGCAGTCGACACCTTGTGGATGGTGAGCTTGCCGAGCTTGAAGGCGGACACCTTGTTGATGCTCATGCCCGACACATTAGGTGAGGTAGTGTAACGGCGCTGGACCCAGCGGCCCATCGGCCTAGAAAGAAACAATCCAAGCATTGCGTTGGAGAAGGCCCTAGACCATCCGCTGGGGCCTCGGCCCGCGGTCTGAAGTGCGAAGACCGCTCCCACACTTGCCAGTGCCGCTGCTACCACCATGTTGGTGCCACAAAAAGGGGAGACTGCAAGTGTCCCTTCACCACGCCCCATACGGTCTAACGCCTCTGCCGCTGCGACCTCAATCGCATTGGTGTCGACGTTGCCAAAGACAAAGAAACCGTCAGGGATGGAGTTGCCGCCTATCAGACCTGCGGCGGTGCCACGCTCCATCATGATGGTGATGGTGGCGTGCTCCAATCCGTGATTTCTCCGCGTGCGGTCCCATATCTCCATCATTCCCTCTCATCTTCCGGCGTCTTCTTCCATTCTACTCCTAGGGCGTGCGCAATTATTAGCCTACTTAGGAGAAGAGCTTCACGATACCTACTCCGGCGAGAGTCAGGGCTGTAACTACGACACCAGCTATAACGACCCCTGCCGCTATTGCGGGAAGCCCCTGACGCAGTGGCACTTTTAACGCCCATACCGCTAACGACCCAGTCCATGCACCCGTCATGGGTAGGGGAATGGCCACGATAAGGATGATAGCCATGGGGCCGTACCGGCTGATGCTTCCGGCCAACTGTGCCTCCAACCGGGCGCTCCGCCACAGCAAGAACCTTCCGGCGGGATTGGGGAAACTCTCCAGCCACCGGCCTGTCCGTCGCAGGCCCAAGATAAGGAAAGGGACGGGCACCAAATTTCCCGCAATGGAAATCAGAAGCACCAGCGGCCATGAAAGATCAAAGGTCAGGATTCCCAAGGGGATGGATGCCCTGAGTTCGCCTATGGGAGTCATTGCTGTGAGGAAGGTTACTAGCTCGTCAGGCACGGAAATCTCCTGGGAGAGCGGAAGGCCGGTCTGAGGGGTTGAGACAGTGTTTGGGCCAGTCAGGATACCATGGTGAGCCTTGCTAAAAGGGGTGTTCTAGACAAAAATAAGAAAAATTTAAGAAAATGACTAGGTGTATTTTTAGACTACGGATAGTTGTTCGGTTAGGCGTTAGCTTGACAATAATTTATATAAATGCTACTTTAACCCGTCCGTAAATACGGAATACTGTAGGAGGAGGGTGTCGCATGGCGCGAAAAACCCGACTAATGCAGCTGGTGGAAGACCGATTTCACCAGCCGTTGGAGCGGCTGCTTCCGGAGTTGATCAATGAGCAGGGGCTTTCAGCCACTGCCCTCTCTCTGGATGTCAGCAAGGCTACCCTCGGCTATTGGCTGCTTAAGCTGGGTATCAACGTTCGGCGCGTGGCTTTGGCCCCAGGGGAGTCCCTGGAAGTCAAACGAGCGAGCTAAGGCGTTCATACCGTTGACCAGCAGGAGATGCGGCGTGCCATTGGCACGCCGCATCTCTTTATGAGACTAGGGAAAAGAAAATTTCGCGGGCCAATCTACAAGCCGTCCTGCTGAAGCGCCACTGACGGAATGTCGTAACGCTTGTACATGGGAGTGGCTGAAGGCGAAACGGGAAGAGGCGGCTGGTGTGGGAGCGGTCATTTAAGGCCTGCACAAGACACGGTTACGATTCTTGACACTCTCTAAGCCTCGTGATACAAGCTGACAGAGGTTCCAGCTCCTCTGCACAATTGATAGGGGAGTAGCTAGGAGCAACGGGGTCCGCCGAGAGGTGAGCCCTAAGGTATGCCATCCAACCATTGGAAAGAGGCCCTGTGCGTATAGGAAAGTCCGCGGTTTTTGCCCTTACTTTTGTGACTATGATGTTTGTCCTTGCTGCCTGTGGCGGCGGAGCAACGCCCACTGAAACCGGATGCTTTGACACGGTGGACGGCACGGTCATGTCAGTGCTTTGTGACAATGGAGACTCGGACGGCCAGCCGACAGCGACACCGGATGATGGCCCGCTGCCCACAAACACACCGTCAGCCGGAGGCAACGGTCCTGCGGGGCTGCAAGTGTTCCTGAGGGAATCGTCGCCGCCATGTGCCACGTGTCACGCCATAGACAGCGAGCCTTTCGCGGTTGGCCAGGTTGGCCCGAACCTTTCGCACATCGGCTCAAAGGATGACGCCGCCTTCATTCGGGAGTCCATTGTGAACCCCAATGCGGTGATAGCGGACGACTGTCCTGCTGGGGCATGCCCGCCGGGCGTCATGCCCCAGAACTTTGGCGACACGCTGACGGCTGAGCAGCTTGATGATTTGGTGGAGTACCTAGTTTCCTTGAAGTAGGGGCGGGCGAAAGCTCTGACTTCCACACGACGCATCTAAAGTAAGAATGAAGGGCAGTGATGAAACGCGAGGTTCGCCTGGGTGTGAGCCTCGTAGCATGCAAGCCAACTGATGATTGTAGAAAGAGGTCTTGTGCATAAAGGAAAGCTCGCTGTTCTTTCCTTTGCTTTGATGGCAATGGCGCTTGTCCTTGCCGCCTGTGGCGGCGCAGACCCAACCGCTACACCAACACCGCCCACTGGTGACCCTGCTGGACTGCAGGTGTTTCTCAGGGACGCGTCACCGACATGTGCCACATGTCATGCCATAGACGGGGTGGAATTTGCGGTAGGACAGATTGGCCCCAACCTGACGCACATTGGGTCACGGAGTGATGCTGACTTCATCCGGGAGTCGATTGTTAACCCCAATGCGGTGATATCGGAGGACTGTCCTGCTGGGGCATGTCCGGCCAGCGTCATGCCTCAGAACTTTGCGGATACGCTGACTGCTGAACAGCTTGATGACGTGGTGAGCTACCTCGCTTCCTTGAACTAGGCAGTGAACTAGGCAGTTCCAAACGAGAAGATTTTAATAAGGCCGCAGCGTTGTGGAGAGAGTGCTCAAAACTACGTCGCGGCCTCGTTGACCCCATACGAGCCGCATCCTATACTGTCCCCCATATTTGACCCACCAAAATCAGGTGTGATTATGCGATTGTCCTGCCTCCAAGAGAACCTCAGCCAAGGACTGCACG
>CAVOAJ010000065.1:0-8477 GCA_963693605.1 Dehalococcoidia bacterium
CTTCACCCATGATGCCGTTGGTAACCTCACCAAAGACTCCCGGCCAATTGACCCGACTTGTTGCGTAGGCACATTCACTGCGTATGCCAATTACACGTATGACGTGAACAATCGCCTCACATGGGTGAGCAATGAGAGCGATACGGCTGGACCGCTTCAGTGGTTTGTCTACACCTATGACGCCAACGGGTGGGTTACCGCGACAAGCCGCTTCGTGACCGACGCTGACGGGTTGACGTTTACAAGAGATGCGTTGGGGCGGATTACACAGGAGACAGGGGGCTCGGCCGGCAATTCCTCAAGCTACACCAGGGGCTACACCTACGACAAAGATGGGAACTACACGAGTAGCAACGGTGCGACTCTCACCGTTGACGCTGCCAACCGTCCAACCGGACGGACCACTGGATCAGGGACCACAACCTACGCCTATGACGCAAACGGCAGCCGGTTGACTTCCACGTGGCCCGGAGCAAGCCCATTCGTTCAGACGTGGGGTTACGACGACCGCAATCGCGTCGTTTCATATGGCCCCGGCGGTTCAATAGTGAACTACACCTATGACGTCGAGGACCGCATGGTGCGCCGTGAAGACAACTCCGGAGGTGATACCAAGACCATGTTCGACGGTGCCGCTCCCATAGCTGTCGACAGAGAGGGGAACGGAACCCTAGATACCACGTTCACTACCCTTCCCCCTCGTAGAAATGAGGATGGTTTGGGCTTTGTCGTAGCTCCGTTTGGCGGTGATGCAATATTCGTCGGGGTCGAAGAAGCCAGGGACGGCCATTGGCGATCGTGCGAACACCATGATCACTGTGACGAATTCGTAGTGCCTTTTAATGGAGGCATGATTTCGATTGCAGAGGAACCTCAACCGGTAACAACATGAGGAGGGCCCGACGGACAAGGGGTTGCTCCTTTGTGGTTGAATGAATTAACGGTCACGATGCTTGGCTCAACTCCTATAGACACGGCGTACCCGATTAGGCCGGGGACAAAACAGCCGGGGGATCCTGGATATAGCGTGTACGACGACCCCGCCCGCCCTCTTCTTTGTGAAAACTGTGCCCAGGGCGGGTGTGAACACTACCCAACTCGTGGCAAGAATCTGACCGCACTGGCGAGCCACCCCAGCGGGGTTCATTCCGTGACACAAGGCGCAACCGCGGTGCAGGTCTTCCCCGGCGGAAACCTGGGGCCCTCGCTGAACGCCATTGCGGTGAGTGCCCAGGGAGAGACCGGCTGGAAGGGAACCGCCTATAGCGACGGTAAGTTACGTTCCAGCGGCAATCTCGGATTCACCGGAGGCACCAGCGTTGGATTTAATTACGTAGCTCAGGCGTTTGGTGCAATTGAAGAGCCCTTTTACAGCATGACGCTGGGCCCACCGGGCACTGCTACCGTTTATGACGCTGATACAGGGTCAAATTTGACCGTAGGTGGGAGTGCGGGGAACAGCACGCCGAATGGATCGACATCCACGTTGTTTGCCGAAGATGAAATGGACCCTGAGGAGAGATTTCTCAGGGCAATCGTATTTCTGTCGCGCGCTCCTGGAGAGTTGAAGAGAATCTTCGATAATCTTGAGCTCTTTCCGGCGCCGCCTCGATACTGATTCAGACAAGGGCCTGAGAGCAGTGGGAACCCAAGGCAATCAGCGATTAACCTGCCTATTCCCCTAGCAGTGAACCCGTCTGTGTTTGGAGTGAAGATTGGGGAGAGTGGATCTCCACCTCAGTGGTCGGAATTCGCCCATCAGCAGCGCTTGCTCTAACATGAACCCGAGCGGTTCAATCGCATGACGCTCATCAGGACGAATGGACTGCCCTCCAGATTGCCACAGCCCGCTATCGCGCTCCTCGCAATGACGACTGCGTAAGCGCCATTTCTCAGAAATGGCAAAACTTAGTGTTAAAAATTTATTGACTAAGCTAGGGTTCCCCCCTAGACTTTTCCTCGTTGAAAGGGGTTGAACGCCTTGGTGATGCCAAAAATCCGCCTGCTGTACGACTTGCAGGCCGTTGATCGCGAACTGGATAGCAGGCATGAACGGTTGACGGACATCACCGTGAGGCTCGCTGGCGGCAGTGGGCTGAACGACCTCCGCACCGAGGCTGAAGACCTCAAGGAGAACCTGCGCCGGGCCACCAACCAACAGCGGGACCTGGAGGACGCGGTGGCGCGCCAGACCGAGCGCGTTGATGAGAATGAGACCAAGCTCTACAGCGGGGCCATCAAGAATTCCAGAGAGCTTGAAGACCTCCAATTAGAGGTAACGCAGCTGAAGACGCAGCGTTCCGGGATAGAAGACTTGCTGCTGGAGGCATTGGAACGGGTGGATGAATTTCAGGCCAGCTTCAATGCCGTGGACGGCAAGCTGAAGCGAGGTGATGCCGCGTGGCAGACTGAAGAGGCGGCGTTGACTCAGGAGCAGACCCGCCTGTCAGCCGAGGTGAATGAATTTTCAACGCAGCGCACCTCAATGAGCGGCCATATGGACGCTGGGATGCTGGCGCTGTATGAGCAGGTACGAAAGGCCCATGAGGGCATAGCGGTGGCCCAGGTGGAGAGGGACCGTTGCGAGGCTTGCCGGATTGGTCTGCCAAACCGACAGCTACAAGAGTTACGGACGTCCACTGTGCCGATCCGTTGCAACAATTGCGGAAGGATTCTACTAGTTGAGTAATTATGCGAGCACTCTGTTACTTCCACACTGACCTAACACTTCCCAAGGAAGATCCCACTTCTGAGACGGCCCTTGCCAGGCGCTTCCGTGCGTATTGCGCGGAGAAGCGACACACGGACCAGGGCGTTTTTCAAGACGACACTGCCGGAAACGACAGACCGTCCTTTAAGCAGATGGTTGACCATATCCGCACGTCTGGGCTGGCCTACCTGGTTGTCATACCCAACGTGACGCACCTTGGCTCTCAATTTGAGGAGCAGGTGGAACGCATCCTGCGCTTGGACTCCCTCTCCTGCCAGGTCATCTGCGACGATACTGTCACCTCAGACCCGTTGCAGGCCGCGTTGAAGGCGCTGGACAACAAAGCATCAACAAATGAGCGTCGTGAGCGCATTGTCGCAGGCATGCGCGCCAAGGCGGCCAAGGGCCTTGGCCTGGGCAAGACGCCCTTCGGCTATCGTATTGGCGCTGAAGGCGTGCTGGAGCCCGTGGTTGAAGAGGCCAAGGTGGTCAGAGGCATCTACAAGCTCTACTTGAACGAAGGTATTGGCGTGCGGTCCATTGCTCGTTTGCTGAACAAGGAAGGCTACCAGACGCGTCGCGGCGCGGAGTGGAGCATGGTCACGGTGCGTGACATCTTGCGCAACCATGCGTACATCGGCACGTATCGCCGCTTTGGTCTACGCATCCCTGGCAGCTACCGGGCCATCGTCTCAGCAGATGAGTTCAAGCGCGTGCAGGACAGGATGCAGTCGCGCAGCCCTGCAAAACGTCGTCCCCGGTCTGAGCCCTTCTTGCTCTCTGGCATCCTTTACTGTGGGCACTGCGGCCAGCGCATGATGGGTGTTACGCGCCGCCAGACGTGGAAGCGTAAGGATGGCGACCGCATGCGCGGCGAGTACCGCTACTACCAATGTCAGTCCCGCACCAACCGCAGCCAATGTGAGTACCGCACGCAACGCGCGACGCCTCTGGAAGAGCAGGTCTTGCGGCAGGTGGGCGGCCAGCCAGTAGAGGGCATTTTGGTGTCCTACATGCCTGTGGCAGAGCGGGTGGCTGATGATAGCGCCAAGGAGCAGGCCAAGGTGGAGATGCTGAACCGGCGGTTCATTGACTGGGTGAAGCGGACCGCTAGCGGGGCCATGACCCTGCCACAGCTACGCCGCGCACTTACGGACGTGGTCATGGAGCGCAGGGGCGCGGTGAGTAGGCTGGAGTCGCTTGATGGCGACGACGAGGGCATGCAGCAGGCGCATGATGAGGTCCGCAGTCGCTTTGATGGGCAGTGGGACCAGCTAGACCCATCGCAACGCCGTGAGGTGCTCCATGGGCTGGTGGCTCGTGTTGAAGTCACTGACGGCAAGGTTGGCATGGTGATGCGGGGGTAGACCCCGTCCCGCTGTCAGTACGAAAAGCCCCGAACCCTAACGTGTACAATGAAGGTGAAGCCAAGAGCGCCGGGTGGCCGCTCTGATGCGCTTTTGCGTATTGGAGAGGAAAGTCCGGACTCCATCGGGCAGGGTGCTGGGTAACTCCCAGGCGTCGTGAGGCGACGGAAAGTGCAACAGAGAGTAGACCGCCGATGGCTCCTCGATTTATTGGGGAGTACAGGCAAGGGTGAAAGGGTGCGGTAAGAGCGCACCAGGCCCCGTGGCAACGCGGGGTGCTTGCAAACCCCACCTGGAGCAAGGCCAAATAGGGGAACAGTCTCGACTTGTCGAGACAACGGCGCCCACCGTGTTTCCGGGTTGGCCGCATGATCCCGATAGCAATAGAGGGACAAGATGGATGGTCACCGCTCCGGTGTTTCATCGGAGAACAGAATCCGGCTTACAGACGCTCTTGACTTCAAAAAGCCCCGCTTATACAGCGGGGCTTTTGCTTGTCGCTTTTATTGATAGCTAGTCCTTAAAGAACGGGAGCACTAGACCGTCGAATTCGCCTCTATGCTTAACCTGCGCCCGCAACGTTCGCAGTCACGACAACAAGCCATTTAATAACGCTCCATTCTTCGTGGTACGATGGCTATAGGTGGACTCATGCCGTTGTTGAGAGTGCCTCCACGGCCACGGCGGGGATGTTAGGAGACAGGTATGCCTTCGGAAAATCTGTCACGCCGCACTACGACCAGGATAGAGAAGTGGCAGGCAGAGAAACAAGAACGACTCATGAAGAAGGATCAGGAGCGTGAGAGCGCGATAAGCGAAGCCGCTGACGGCCCGCTGTCGGCCTCCGCACCAGGGCTGATGGATAACGACACGAGACCCATTGAGGCAGGTGATTTGGACTCGCAGCCTCAAGCAACAGAGATTGTCGCTCTCAAGCAAGAGCAGGCCCCCGCTGAAGAGGTGGAGGTTACCGTAGTCGAAGTCCATGCTGCGGAGGTAGTGGTATCCCTTGATGGAGCCATTCTCCGCGCTCATTTGGGGTCATCCCTGTTCTCTGACGCGCAGAGCCGCAACCCAGTTGCCGTAGGCGATCAAGTACTGATTACGCTTTACGGCAGCGCACCAGCCCGTGTGGAATCCGTTTTACCACGACGCTCTTCTTTGGCCCGGGGATCAGGTGACGCCTCCCGTGGGAAGGGCCGACTGCGGACGCAAACCTTTGCAGCCAACATAGACCAGGTAATTGTTGTATCCGCCGCTGAGCCGCCATTCAATCCACGCCTTATGGACCGATTTTTAGTGGCAGCATCTCGTGATGAGTTGCCGGCAGTCCTGTGCGTAAATAAGTTAGACCTTGGTCTATCAACTGAGGCTAAGGCAAATCTTGAAGGCTACGCTGCACTTGGCTTTGAGGTTCTATTGACCAGCACCGTTACAGGTGAGGGCATTGATACCTTTATAGCTGCCGTGAGCGGGAAGACGTCTCTGCTAACGGGCCATTCCGGCGTGGGGAAGAGCTCTCTCCTCAACGCCATTGAGCCTGGCCTGGCGCGCCGCGTGGGCAGCGTAACTCAATCTGCAGCGGGGCAGGGAAAGGGTATGCACACAACGTCGTCATCTCGACTGGTGCCTCTGTCCACCCCAAACACGTTCATGGTGGACACGCCCGGTATCCGTTCCTTTGGCATTACAGGGTTGGAGAAAGAGGACCTGGCTGCCCATTTCTCTGACATCCTTCAACTGGCGGAGTCTTGTGAATTTCGCAATTGCCTGCACGATGGCGAGCTTGGGTGTGCATTACCCGCCGCAAGCTCAAAGTCGGCCTTCCTTGACGCTCGTTGGAAGTCCTACCTCACGCTGCTTTCTGAGCTTCACTGATAATGTGGCTGGGTGAGAAGTAGACGTTTGGGCGCTCCAGCATGACCCCCATAACCACGTTTGACTGCTGGTTAGCTTTTAAAGAAATTAAGCACTAGTTCATCAAACTCATCTCGATGTTCAACCTGCGCCCAATGGCCGCAACGCTGGAAGATATGCATGCGTGCGTTCTGGAAGCGGCGCAACATCAGCAGACCAACCTCCAGCGCGCCCCCCTTGTCCTCGATACCCCACACAATCAGCGTGGGCACGGTGTTCTTCTCCAACTCAAAGTAGAGGTCTGCGCGGGGCTGCTTGATACGCCTACCGATTTGTTCTAGCGCCTCCGGCGTGGTGCTGGCGTCGTAGCGCTCCTTGACGGTCTCCTTGGTTATTCGAGAGGCGTCGAAGACGAGACTTTCGGCAAGGCGCTGCATCTTCTCCAGAGTGGGCCCCTCACCGCCGTAGTACTTCACAATGTTGTTCAGCGCCTCTAGCGGTTGCGCCTGGATGGTGATGGCGTTAGTAGGCTGACTGCCAATGAGCACCAGATGTTTCACTCGCTCAGGGTGCAGGAGCGCCAACTTGAGCCCTGCTTGGCCACCCATGGAATTGCCGACTATATCCACCTTGTCGATACCCAATGCGTCCAGGAACCCCTCCAGAATGCCGGACATCCAGCCCAGCCATTCGTCGGTGGTGTCAGGGTACTCAGAGCGGCCCCAACCGGGCATGTCTAGCATCAGCATACGGTTGTCGTTGGCCAGGTCAGTGATGTTCTGTTTGAAGTTGCTCCAGCCCGTCGCGCCGGGGCCGCCGCCGTGAATGCAGAGCACGGGCTCGCCGGAGCCGACTTCGTTGTAGTGGATACGCAGACCGTTGACCGTCACCGTCCTGCTCGTCGACTCCTCGGTTGCGCTGCGCAGCTCTTCTGCTGTTGCCACGTTCTGTCCTCCGTCGCGTTGTATGCCTTGATTTGGGGTCTTTGATGAACGCGCCGCACGATACAGCAAGCTTACGGTCTGGGCAAGCATGACCCGCATAGATGCACCCATTCTCCCGTGGTACTATGCGCCGCACACTGACGGTCCATGGAGGTAGGTCATGGCTGAGCGAGTATGGGACAAGTTTCTTTCAGAGCAGGACCGCGCTCACGTGAAGCTATCCGACCACCAGGGAGGGAGGTACGGCAGCAAGCCTGCGTTGCTCCTCATTGACCTCTATCGGTGGGTCTTTGGCGATAAGCCACAACCGTTGCTTGAGGCCGTTCAGGAATGGCCAGGCAGTTGCGGCCCTGCCGCCTGGGAGTCGCTGCCGCATATCCAGTCGCTGTTGGCCACCGCGCGAGAGGTTGGCATACCTGTCATCCACCTGACGGGGCTTGAAGGCTCCGGCGTCCCTGAGTGGAACATCCACCACAAGCTGCCCACGGTTGATGAGGACACGCCTGAGGCGAAGGACCGTCGTAGGCGGCGGTATGACATTGTGGACGAGGTTGCGCCTATTCCTGGCGAGGCGGTGCTGCACAAGACGTCACCCAGCGCTTTCTGGGGCACGCCGTTGGCAGGTCACCTTACGGCCCTTGGAGTCGACACCATCATCACCGTTGGCGAGTCCACCAGTGGCTGCGTACGCGCGTCGGTCGTCGACGGCTGCACGTATCGCTACAAGATGATTGTGGTTGAGGAGGGCGTGTTCGACCGCCACGAAGCCTCCCACGCAATCAACCTGTTTGATATGGACCAGAAGTACGCTGACGTGGTGCCCCTGCAAGAGGCGGAGGAGTACCTGCGGGCCTGGAAGGACGGGGCGTACGCGGCAGTGTAACGTTCGCCATTGGCTCTATAGTTAATCAAGCAAGGCCCCGCCGTATCCCGGCGGGGCCTTTTAGCGTGCCCAGCGTCAGGAACGGGAGTGCAGAGGGCGTAGCTCTTTGACGAGGAGTGTGAGGGGTAGCCCCTCACTTAGCACCAATTACGCTTGAGGTTGGTTGGTGGGATCATTCACCCATGCCGCCCACAGGCTAACGGCAGACCTGTCGTGGTAACCTTGCACTGCCGCTGGCGGCCCCTTTGGGGCGCTTTGGCCTCGCTTGGAAAACCAGGCAGTGCCATTGCATCGTATGGCCCAATAGAGGGGGTAAGGCCAGCGCCTACCCTGACTGCAAGGGACGGTAGTGGACCTCTCCCACTTAGACGACGCGGAATTGGCTGAGATGGTTGTGGCAAAGAACGCTGCGGCCTTGGAGGCCCTGTATGGACGCTACGGCGGCCAGGTATACAGAATGGCCTATGGGATGCTGCATGACTCCAGCGCAGCGGAGGATGCATCTCAGGAGGTCTTTATAACGCTGTGGCTCAGAGCGGGGACGTACTGTCCTGAGAAGGGGCCGTTTCAAAACTGGTTCCTGCACCTGGCCCACAACCGCGTGATAGATGAGTTCCGGAAGAGGCGGCGGGGAGACCGTTTTCAGCAGGTGAGTGACCCTGACAAGGCAATGGAGTCTTTGGTGTCTCTCAGCCAGACGGGTGAGGCTGCCGTGG
>CAVOAJ010000066.1:0-8354 GCA_963693605.1 Dehalococcoidia bacterium
CGCTGAGCATCCTGGTGCAGTGGTAAGCGGGCTCGTTGCACCCCTGGAGACCCTTCACCAGCAGTTCATCACAGCAACCAAGCCGCTGACGTTCATTGCAGAACACTACATGCAGCATGGGAAGCAGGGCCTATTCCCTTGGGAACGGCCAGGGGCCGATTAAAGAAGGAGCTAGACCTTTGCCGCAGGTGGCAAGAGGTTGGGCACTCCGCCCTCAATCGGGTATCGCTCGCCGCACTTTGTGCACACAAGCACACCTTCAATAACCTCACCGCCTTCTTCTTTCGTGGCGGTTAGCTCCAGCTCGGCTTTACAGACGGGGCAGGCCAAAATATCCATCAAATTCCGATGCATGCGCGGGCCTCGCTTTTGTAATGTTTGTTCGTGGTCAAGGTGCCTACAGCCTCAATGCAGTGTCATTGAGCCAGGTTTCTTTCGATTAGGAAGCGTAGCAGATCGGATAGGAAAAAGACCACCAATCCAATGACGATGGAGCTGTTCACGCTGGTGAGGAAGCTCATGGCCGTCTTGGATGAACCCTGCGATTCTGCACCTTGCCGGGGCCGTCGCCTGGCTAGGACCACGGCAAACATCCAGGCGGAGGCCAATATCTTTAACCCTAAAAGAAGCCCATACATGCCCGTGGCCTCCGGCTCTGATAGGCGGTCTACCGCTAGGATGCTCCCTGTGAGTATGAGCGTCCCCATGGCGACTCCCACCAACTGACCGAACTCAGGCCCGGCCACGCGGGCCATGAAGCTGTTGCTGTCCTGAGTACGCAGGGCAGGCTTCAGTACCGCCCAGTAAAAGATACCGCCGCCCACCCATGTCACGGCAGCAATGGCGTGCAGCCAGCGGACAATCAATAAGAAAGCTTCACCCATGCTGGTCCTTGGTAGAAGTCAGGCGTAGGCCGAATGACGTTCTGGTTAGCCCTGCGTCCACGCGGAGATGAGCATAATGCCAAACACTATGCTGGCCATGCCTGCGACCCCGGTGACGCCCTGGTTGATGCGACGGAAGCCGCTGCTGAGGGCAAAGGGCACGCCCATGAGCAATGTGATCGCTGCCATTGAGAGCATGGTGCCCAATCCAAACAGCGCCAAATAGCCCAAGCCCGCAGCAAAAGAAGGCAATTGAGGAATAAGCACCAGCATTACTGCCGCGCTCCCTGCCAGCCCATGCATGACGCCAATGAAGAAGGACTTTGGTCGGAAGAAAGGCTTCCCTGGCTTCAACAGGATGCCGTGGACTTGTCCGTGCTCAGGCTGGTCGTTTGTAACGTGAGTGGCATGAATGTGCACGTGGGGCTTATCGTGGGTGTGCTCATGTAGGTGCAACTTGCCCCGTTTCAGGTTCCAGAATACCTGAACACCAAGGAAAATAAGCATGGCGCCCACGCCCAGCTCAAAGTAAGGAGCTAGTACCCCATAGGGCTGAAGGACGGTCTCCTTCAAGACAAGGATTACTGCGCCCAGCACAAGTAGGGGAGTCGTGTGCCCCAGACCCCAAGATGCTCCAATCCACAGGCCGCGCCATGGGTTGCGGTACTCACTCACAATGGTGGAGACCGCTACCACATGGTCCGCGTCCGTGGCGTGTCTTAGCCCAAGGAGGAAGCCCAGGACCAACGCAGCTAACATGCCTGATTGCAAATCCATAGCTTCCCGAAGTTACCGGAGACTGGCGTGAAGCGCAAGTGTTTTCATAAGGTATGGAGCCGATAATCGCTGTGGGACGCGCTGGCGCACATTGGCACTCATACGTTGAAAAGCCCTACAATCCCCCGGCAAACGTGTTCTTAGCAATATGCAATCGAGGTGAACCATGGCGGATGAACTTGTACTGTATTGGTGGCCGAAGTGAGGGACGTGCCGTCAAACGAGAGCGTGGCTCTCGGAAGCTAACGTCCCTCACACTGAAAGAGACTTTTTCAAAGAACCCCTTACGCAAGAAGAGATACGGAGTCTTTTGGGAGACCAGCCAGCATCCAATGCCTTCAACTTCTCCAGCCAGGCTTTTAAGAAGAGCGGCCTAGACAAGGCCAATCTGACGGATGATGAGCTTGTCCGTCTGATCGCAGAGGAGCCACGGTACTTCAAGCGGCCCTTTGTGACCGTCAACGGCCGGACTATGTTCGGTGCAAGTGCAAAGAAGTTGGCTGAGGAACTGGGTTAATTAATTTTCGCTAAGCTATGATGGCCTGGACCAGTCAATAGACAGAAATCGCCAGTACAGCATCGTCTGAGCGGCTGCGCAGTTGGTATACTTTAGAGGCCTTCAGCAAAGTAGATACGGCGTGCCAAGCGCGCTAGGAGTTCCCCCCTGTGCCTATCCAAATTCTCTCGCCAAGCGTTGCCGCAGCTATTGCTGCCGGTGAGGTGATAGAACGCCCCGCGTCTGTGGTAAAGGAGTTAATTGAGAACTCTTTGGATTCCGGGGCCAGCAGCATTACAGTTGAATTGCAACAGGGCGGCATAGGCTCCATCCGGGTAACTGACGACGGCAGTGGCATCCCGGCGGACGAGGTTGAACTGGCCTTTGCCCGCCACGCCACCAGCAAGCTCACGGAAGCTGATGATTTAACGTACATCGAAAGCCTGGGCTTTCGTGGAGAGGCTCTGCCCAGCATTGCCGCTGCGGGTAAGGTGCGGATGGTATCCCGCCCAGCTGACGCTCAGGGCGCAGCCAGCGTTGAATTGGAGGCGAGCAAGGTGCTGCGGCGACAGATGCTCAGCGCCGCTCCTGGCACCTCCATCAGCGTAGACGACCTGTTTATGGTCATGCCCGCCCGCAGAAAATTTCTGCGGACACCAATAGCTGAAGGCGCACGGGTCAAGGACGTGGTGGCCCATATGGCCATGGCGTATCCCTCAGTGCGCTTCACCTTCTATGCAGACGACCGTCTTGCGCTGCAAACGCCGGGCAATGGGGCAGTACGAGACGTGCTGGCTGTACTCTACGGCGCTGAGACGGCGACTGTAATGTTGGAGATACGCCCAGGAGAGCGGTCCCCGTACGGGGTGAGTGGGCTCATCAGCCCTGCAACGCTCTCAAGGGGCAGCCGCTCCGCTATCAGCCTATTCGTTAATGGTAGGTGGGTACAAAGCCGTAGCCTGGTGATAGCCGCTGAGGAGGCGTACCGGGGCTATTTGACCCAGGGCCGTTACCCGGTGGCCGCCCTCTTCCTGCAGGTGCCGCCCGCTGAAGTGGACGTCAACGTTCACCCCACAAAACGTGAGGTGCGTTTCCTACGAGAGGGTGATGCCTTCAGCAGTATCCAGAGAGCCGTCCGAGAGACGTTGCTTGCAACCTCACCAATCGCTCTGGTTTCAGCACCTAGCCTTACCACTGACTATGTTGAATCGGTCGCGCCAAGCCTTCCGTTTACCTCCGTTGGCCCGGAGTCGCAGCCAGCCTTGCTTACCCCGCCTGCATCCGGCGACATGTCAGCGGCTGAGCGACCGGTGGAAGAATTTCGCATGCCGTTGTTGCGAGTAGTGGGGCAGATATCCAATACCTACGTCATAGCTGAAGGGACCGACGGCCTGTACCTTGTTGACCAGCACGCAGCCCATGAGCAGGTGTTGTTTGAGCGATTGCTCAAGGAATGGGACGGAGCCAGCCCTCAGTCGCAACCCCTTCTGGACCCGTATCCTCTCGAACTGACGCCTGAGGAGGCTGAGGCGGTGGAGCAGGCGTTGCCCGTCCTTGAGCGGTACGGCTTTCTCTTGGAGCCCTTTGGCGGCGCCTGGTTGGTCAGAGCCGTCCCTGCGGTGGGAAGGCCAGTAGCCCTGGCCCCATTTGTAAGGGAAATGTTGACGGTTGTACGGGATAAGTCCATGCCAATGGGACCGCCAGAGCGCGCCTTGGCAGCATCCATTGCTTGCCACAGTTCAGTTAGGGCGGGAATGGTGCTGGATAGACAGGAGATGGAAGCTCTGTTGGAGCAACTGGAGAAGGCGGACAACCCGCGCCACTGCCCCCATGGCAGGCCCACCACCATCCACATGAGCACCGGAATGCTGGACCGCCAGTTCCATAGGGTGTAACCACTTGCCCA
The DNA here is from genome assembly GCA_963693605.1 of Dehalococcoidia bacterium. Taxonomy (GTDB): domain Bacteria; phylum Chloroflexota; class Dehalococcoidia; order Lucifugimonadales; family Australimonadaceae; genus JAQBVZ01. Next base: position 4,064 of record CAVOAJ010000066.1, read on the forward strand.
ACGCAAACACCACCCCTCTGGCGCTGCTCTTAGCCACCACGAATGCAGCCAAGGCAGACCGGCTACGAGGCCTGCTTGATGGGCTCAACGTTGCCCTTGAATCACCTGAGAACATTTCAAACCCGCCTGTAATTGAAGAGAGCGGCAATTCACATCAGGCCATAGCTGAAGAAAAGGCGTTGGCGTGGTCAGAAGCATTTGGCGGCCTGGCGTTGGCCAGCGACGGTGGACTGGTGGTGCCTGTACTTGGGCCATCGTGGGTTAGCCTCACTACGCGGCGTGCCTCCGGTGAAGACGCCAGTGATGCAGCGCGAACGGGCCACCTACTGGACCTGATGCGCCAGTACACGGGTCTGGACCGGACGGTGATGTGGGTGGAAGCACTGGCCCTGGCGGACAGGGGCAAGCTTGTTGATAGCTTTCAGGCTGAAGGGCTCAAGGGACACTTGGCAGAGGACTATCAGCCTGCACCTGTTGGAACGCCTGGGTTCTGGGTGGACGGCCTCTGGCTGCACCCTACAACGGGCAAACGTCACTGGGAGTTGAGCAGGGATGAGCGCGTGGCGATAGGTGATCCCTGGGAAGTCCTTGCGCCACGTATCCGGTTAGCACTGGGAAATTTTGCAGCACGGGCCTAGGGCAGCGTTACCCGCACCGTCCCTTGCGCCTCGCCTTCCAGCCTGACCAGGCCATCCTGCACGAGCCTATCCACCAGACCCCGCAGCCAGCCCTCCTCTTTGTCGTGACTGGCGTCATCCTCCACGGTGCGTCGTAGCTCATCCAGCGACATTGACGTGCCAGATGGGAGCGTCCCCAGCGCCGCGACAATACGCCCACGGTAGTACCGGGTAGACCCCGCAAACGTGGACTGTTTGGGTGCATAGGGCACTGACGCCTCTGCCAGGTGTCGCTCACCACCGCTCTGAAGGTAGGGCGCAGCCTGGCAGTGCTCACGGAGCGGACAGAGCATGCACTTGGGGCTGCTTGTACTGCAGATGGTCGCGCCAACATCCATCAGTCCCTGTTGCCATGCACTGGCATCGACCGCTGGGAGCAGCGCCGCCACCACCGGCTCCACCTCATGCCGTGATGGCGCGCTCACGCCAAACGCGACCCTGCTGACCACGCGGTAGACGTTGGTGTCGAATACTGGCGATGGCGCACCAAAGGCAAAGCACGCCACCGCAGATGCGGTGTACGGCCCAATTCCAGGAAGGCTACGAAGCTCATCCACGGTAACGGGCAGGTTGCCGGCATGTTTATCGACAACCTGCTGAGCTAACTGGTGCAGTCGCACGGCACGGCTGTTGTATCCCAGCCCCGCCCAGAGTCGGATAACCGAACCGGGCTCAGCGGCTGCCAGTGCCTGAAGGGTAGGGAAGGCTTCCAAGAACGCCAGGTATTTAGGGATGACCCTATCCACCTGCGTCTGTTGGAGCATTATCTCTGAAACCAGGATGGCGTAAGGGTCTGCGGTGCGTCGCCACGGGAGGTCGCGGGCGTTCTGGGCGTACCAGCTAAGTAGGCTGGTTTGGAGTCCGGCAACGTCCAATGAGGCAGACTTAGCCATGTGCCTAAGACCCGGAGAGGATCTCGTTAAGAGTGGTGCGGAGCAGTTCAGGTGACATTGGGCCAGTGAACGTCCTTACAATTATTCCTTGCTGATTCACAAAGTACTTTTCAGGTATGCCGCGTACTCCATAGTCCAGCGCCACTGCGCCGCGGGGGTCCACACCGTTGAGGTAAGTGACTCCATAGCGTTCAAGGTGCTGGATGGCGTCGCCCTCGTTGTCCCACATGGCAACGCCAATGAACTCTACAGGCTGGCCTTCGTACTCCTTGTAGACGCTGGCCAAATCCGCCGCCTCAGCACGGCATGGCGGGCACCAGGACGACCAGAAGTCCACGAGGACCACCTTGCCGCGCAGGTCTGATAGGACTATGGGGGCTCCGTCTCCAAGCGGCTCCAGGCTGAAATCTGGAGCCTCATCCGCGACAGCTTTAACCACGCCAGGCTCATTGTTGACCGCGGAATTTGTGCGGACGTTGTTGGGCGTGGCAATTCCCCAGGCCATGAGGGCAACAAAAGCGGCTACAGGGATAAGCACTAGGCCAAAGATAACCCAACGCCTAGTTGAGGCAGGTGCTCGCTGTGGGGATGGTGGGCTTTCCACGCGTTCAGCCATTAGCTCTGCTTACTCAAATGCTGAAATGCCGGTGAGGTGTCTGCCCAGGACCAGTTGATGGACGTGGCGAGTCCCTTCATAGGTGTTGACCGTCTCCAGGTTGACCATGTGGCGCATGGTCACAAATTCGTCCAAGATGCCTGCCGCGCCAAGTAAATCGCGGCACGTCCGGGCTACGTCCAACGCCATTTGCGCGTTGTGGTACTTGACCATGCTCACCTGCGTGTGGTGCAAGCGCCCCTCGTCCTTTTGTCGTGAAAGGTGGTATACAGCCACTTGGGCCAGTGAAATTTCAGTCGCCATGTCGGCCAGCTTCTGCTGTACAAGTTGGTATCCAGCCAAGGGACGCGAGAACTGTACGCGGGCCTTGGTGTATTCCAACGTTTCATGCAGGCATGCCGCCGCTGCGCCAATCACGCCCCACGCTATGCCAAACCGCGCCAACGTTAAGCATTGGAGTGCTGACCCCACGCCCTTGGTCTGCGGCAGCAGGCTCTCTTCCGGCACCTCCACGTCATCCAGCGCAATGCTGCCGGTGACGCTCATGCGCATGGAGAGCTTGTTATGAATTTCATCAGTGGTTAAGCCTGGTGTGCCGCGCTCCACAATGAACCCTCGCACGGTGCCATCAAGTTTGGCCCAGACCACAATGACGCCTGCCAGAGTGGCGTTGGTTATCCAGAACTTTGACCCGTTGATAAGGAAGCCGTTGGATGTGCGCTCAGCGTGCGTTTCCATGCCGGAAGGGTCGCTGCCATGGGCTGCTTCAGTTAAGGCAAATGCGCCCAGCTTTTGGCCCGTAGCCATTTCAGGTAAGAAGCGCTGCTTCTGCTCTTCAGTCCCGTGCAGCCATATGGCGCTCATGGCCAGAGACGACTGTACAGATACGAATGACCGGATTGCGGAGTCGACACGCTCAAGCTCTTGCATGACCAGCCCGTAGGCCACTGAGTTGATGCCCGCGCAGCCGTAGCCGTCAATGTGCGCGCCAAAAACGCCCAGCCCTGCGAGCGTGGATACCAACGAAGTAGGAAAAGTGGCGTCTCTGAAAGACTGCGTTACCAGCGGCACGGCCTCTCGCTCCAGTACTTCACGTACCGTATCGCGAGTACGTCGCTCCTCGTCACTCAGAAGAGGTTCTATGCCTAACAGGTCGAAGCCTTGGTATTGGGCCATGTGGGTATGCTGCCAGAGGTGGAATGATTTAGGGATGGGTACGCGTTCAATGGTACGGCGCTGCTTAGTGGCTGTCCACAGATGCAACGACACCGTTTGCCTACTACGCCGCAGCGCTCTAGACTGGCCGCGCTTCGTTATTGCTGACGGTCCGCTGGAGGAATGCGATGAGTGGCCAAGACCTGGCGTTTGCACCCGCATGGAAACTTGCGGAGATGATTGCCTCCAAAGAGGTTTCATCTGTTGAGCTGACGGGACTATTTCTTGGGCGGATTGAACGACTTGACCCGCAACTTAACGCTTACATCACAGTCGCTGGTGACCAGGCCCTCGCTGCAGCGAGCAAGGCTGACGCAGCGGTAGGGCAAGGCGAGTCCCTGGGACCACTGCATGGCGTGCCCATTGGGATCAAAGACCTGGCCGGCACCAAGGGCATCCGCACCACGCGGGGCTCGCTGGCCCTGAAGGACTTTGTGCCTGACGCTGATGAGGCCATGGTGGCCCGCGTCAAAAATGCGGGAGCTGTCATCCTTGGTAAGACTAATTTGCCGGAGCTTGGCCACCTTCCTACCAATGAGAACCGGCTGGGCGACGCCTGCCGCAACCCTTGGGACATAAGCATGACTTCAGGCGGCTCCAGCGGTGGTGCAGCGGCAGGACTTGCAGCTGGGCTGCATCCGTTGGCTACTGGAACGGACGCGGGCGGGTCCATCCGTATACCGGCCAGTCTCTGTGGGGTGTATGGCATACGTCCAAGCCAGGGCCGCGTACCCAAGTTCTACCAGCCACCGGGCGGATGGATGGTGTTTGCCCAGGCTGGCCCCATGGCCAACACGGTTAAGGACGCGGCCATGCTCCTTCAGGTCATGGCAGGGCCTGACCCTAGCGACCCCACCACTTTGAAGCAGTCACCGCCGGACTTCACTAAG
>CAVOAJ010000067.1:0-8324 GCA_963693605.1 Dehalococcoidia bacterium
AGGCGTCGTTTGCCTTCGGATGGGTTCATCGGTGGTGAGGTGACGGCATTCATGGGTAGCGTGGAGTTGGATCTGCGGGGAGTCCAACCGCCTTCGGAACCGGTCAGCCTTGACGTAACCATCGTTATGGGAGGAGTAGACCTCTTCCTCCCTTCGGACTGGAGAGTCCAGATGGATCCTACGGTACTTATGGGCGGGGTTGAGGACAAGCGCCCCAATGTTGATACGACCGAGGAGACGCAGCCACATCTGCGCATCACGGGACTTGTGCTCATGGGTGGCCTCAGCCTGAAGACCTAGCAAACGTTTTCATGAAGGGAGAGAATGGTCAAAATAGCAGTGCTTGACGACTATCAGTACGCTGCCGAGGGGATGGCCGATTGGAGCGCCATCCCTGATGCTGATGTGACCTTTTTTCATGACACATTGAAAGATGAAGATGCGCTGGTTGCTAGGCTGGAGCCCTTTGAAATCCTGGCCACCATGCGGGAGCGCACGCGCTTGCCCGCCAGCGTGCTTGACCGTTTGCCCAACCTCAAGCTCTTAGCGGGGACTGGTGCCCGTCAGGCCCACGTAAGCATGGAGGCGGCGGCACGGAATGGCGTTGTGGTCTGTGGCACGGGGGGCGGGGGCGGCTCCACAACCGGTGAGTTGGCGTGGGGGCTGATCATATCTCTCATGAAGCATATCCCCGCTCAGGACCAGGCACTGCGGCAGGGCCAGTGGCAGAAGGGGCTGGTTTCAGACATGGCGGGCAAGACCTTAGGCATCATGGGTTTGGGGCGGATTGGTACGCAGATGGCAAGCATTGCCCACGCCTTTGGTATGCCGGTCATCGCTTGGAGCCGAACGTTGACGCCTGAGCGCGCCGCTGAACACGGGGCCACCTACGTGTCCTGGGACGAGCTGTTCATCCAGTCTGACGTGGTGACGGTGCAAGTGCCGCTTAGCGACGTGAGCCGGGGATGGATAACGGCCAGGGAATTGGGGCTCATGAAACCCACCGCGTACCTCATCAACACCTCCAGAGGGCCTATTGTCCAGGAAGACGCGCTTCTGGACGCACTCCGCAACCGGACCATCGCAGGCGCTGGCCTCGATGTCTTTGACGAAGAGCCATTGCCCGCTGGTCATCCGATATTGTCGCTGGACAACGTGGTGGTGACACCGCACCTGGGTTACGCCACGGACGAGACCCTCCGCAGGTGGTATCTGGATATTGTGGACAATATCAACGCCTATCTTCAGGGCGAACCGCATAACGTTCTCACGTAAAGCAGGCTGTTGCCAGTGACCCAGGAAGCGCAAAAACCACGACGACGGACTGTAACCGCATGGATTGTGTATGACATGGCCAACACCATGTTCTACGCGGGGATAGTTGGCGTCCTCTTCCCATTGTGGGTAACCACCGACTTGGGCGGAGACGACGCGGACTTTGGGTTCACCATAGCTATCTCAATGGCATTGGTCTTGGTTATGGCGCCTGTAATTGGCGCGCTTTCAGACCAGGTGGGGCGCAGGCTTCCCTTTTTGGCCGTGGGCACTGCCCTAGGTATTGCCGCATTGGTGTCCATGAGCGGGGACACGTTTTTCATGACGCTGGCGCTCTTTGGGTTGGCATTTGTCGCGTTCAACCTGGCCAACGTCTTCTATAACGCACTGCTATCGCAGGTAAGCACAGAGCGTACCCGTGGGACCATCAGCGGGCTTTGCATTGGGTTGGGGTACATAGGCGCGGCCATTTCATTGAGCATTGGAGTGCTCTTGGTGGACACCCAGGGCTACGCCTTTGTGTTCCGCATCATTGGCGTGCTTATCGCGGTGTTGTCTCTGCCCCTGATTGTGCTGCTGAAGGAGTCCCCCGTTAGCTCCATAAAGCGAGGGCCATTACGGGCGGTCACGGCAACTCTCAGTGAACTCCGGTGGACGGTCCACCGCGTACGCCAAAGCCCTGGGCTGGCCCGGTTTTTATTGCTCGGTTCTGGTACACGTGGGCGGTCCACACGGGTTCTGCCTTTGCTGTGCTGTATGCCACCAATACCGTGGGACTCACTGCTGAGAAGGTGCAGCTCGTAATCATTGCGGGCGTTATGACGGCCATCCCCAGCGGCGTGCTGTGGGGGATGGTGGTGGACAAAATTGGCCCGCAAAAAGAGCTCAACATCGTGCTTCCGGGATGGATATTAGTACTGTTGGGCACCGTAGCCATTCCATTGCTGGACCTGCCAACCTGGATGTGGTGGATTATGGCCGTCTTGGGAGGTATTTGGATGGCGGACATCTGGGCCGCTGATCGCCCCTTCCTTCTCCGGCTGGCCCCGCAGGAATACCGCGGTGAATTGTTTGGACTGCACGCCACCACCGGCAGGCTGGCAACTATTGCAGGACCCCTGGCATGGGGGCTGGTTGCGGTCACGTGGGGATTCGGCCAGATTGCCGCCGTGATGACCCTTGTCGTCTGCCTGACCATTGCGCTGGTGCTGGTCAGGAGCATCAACGAGGCCCCGAACGACATGCAAGTCAACGCCAACGAGCAGGCACTTGGCGACTCTCAAGGCTGAGTTGCGTTGATGTCAGGCAAATCGTAACGATATTCGTGTTTAATAGAGCTATCGCATTCGCTTATTGGCCACCAATGGGCGCAATGCTACTCTGCGACCGCAGACATTCAACGAGCTTTGGATTATTACGGTCTCAAGCTTTTAGCGTATACCTTAGGCTGGCGGAGGGAATTGACATGGCATCCAACAACGGTCTGGTCCTCTATCTTGGAACGAATGATGGAGTGTATCTAGCGGAGCCCAACGGCCAGGGCTTCAACGCCCGCCTGCTGGGCTTTCAAGGCAAAGGGGTGATGCGCGCGCCCGTGGTAGTAGACAAGGATGATCCCTCCCTGTTGTACGCAGGGACAAATCGCGCAGGCATGTTCCGCAGCCGTGACAGGGGCGAGACGTGGGAGGAGATCAACGACGGTCTGGTGCATAAAGACGTGTGGACAATAACCCAGCACCCAAAGACGGGTACGCTGATTATTGGTACCAGTCCTGCGGGCGTATTCATGAGCACCAATCAGGGTGACACCTGGGAGGAGGCCTCTCACCTCCAGACCCTACCAACCTCAAAGGGCTGGCATGGGCCGCAGCCACCCCACGTCAGCCGAGTGAAGGATTTTGCTCTTGCTGATGAGGAGAACGGGCTCATTTACGGCGTGATTGAAGAGGGTTGGGCCGTGCGGAGCCTGGATGGCGGCGCTACCTGGGAGCAAATTGATAACGGTGTGGACCATGACGGTCACGCCGTGGTAGCCATGCCAGGCAACCCTCGTACTGTGGTGGCCGCTACCGGCAAGGGTATGTTCCGCAGTGAAGACGCTGGAGAGCACTGGGTGGAGGCCAATAGTGGTTTGGAGGGTCGCGTTTACGTTGCAGGGCCGCTGGTAACGCACCCGGGGCAACCAGGCGTGTTGGCTTCTACAGTCACGGCAGTCAGCCCTGGTCAGTGGCACAGGCCAGAGGGCGCTGATACCGCATTCGCTCGGAGTCAGGACGGCGGCAAGACGTGGCGTATGTCCAATGGAGGACTGCCAAACCCAAGCTCAGTGATGCGTGCGCTGGCGGTTGACCCGGAAGACGCTGACACCTATTACAGCGGTATGCTGGACGGCACCGTATGGCTCAGCAATGACGGCGGTGACTCCTTCCGCAAGGTGCTGGAAGACCTGCCGGGAGTGAACTCCGTCACTGCCGCCCGGGTATAGCCTCAGCTTTTCATTGCAATACAAGACCGCTCAGCCTGATGGCTGAGCGGTTTGCTGTTTGTCCAAGATCAGCAACTTGCGGATTCTCCCCGCGCTTTATCCATATGGTTGATGTGCAAGCCACCCCTGGTGACCACGGAAGCTGTTAGCTGCGGCGGTGGGTGACGTAGTTGGTGAGCGCTTCTAATGACTGGCGCGCGCGATTGTTTTCCAGCCCTGACAGGGCTGCCAATGCGCTGGTGCGGTATTCAGCGGCAACTTGCATGGCGTCGTCAAGGATGGTGGAATCGCGAACCATGGCTATCACCTGGCGGAGGTCACCCTCATCACGACTGCCGTCCATGAGGCGACGGAACACCGGCTCATGCGGGAAACGGTCCATGAACAGGAGCACCGGCAGCGTGACTGTGCCTTGCAGGAGGTCATTGCCCACGGGCTTGCCTAACTCCTCCTCCGTACCCTGGAAGTCCAGGACGTCATCCATAATCTGGAAGGACATCCCTAGGTTGTAGCCATAGTTATTCAGGGCTTGGCTGGTGGCTTCCGGCGTGCCACTGAGCACTGCGCCGGACTCCGCAGCGGTGCAGAAGAGCGACGCTGTCTTGTTGTAGATGCGCTTTTCATAGTCGTCACGAGACTGTTGCCAGTTGTAGGCGCTGAAGTGCTCCATGAGCTCACCAGATGCCAGTTCCATGATTGTTTCTGAGAAGCGCCGTATGACTCTGACATTTCCGGTGTCGCAGACGAAGGTGGCAGACGTGGCAAAGACGTAGTCGCCCAAGAGCACGGCCACGTTGCGGCCAAACATGCTGTCTATTGTGGCGCGTCCACGTCGCATGGCTGAATTGTCCACAGAGTCGTCATGGATGAGGGTGGCCAGGTGGAGCAACTCCACCGCCAGCCCCATGCGAATGGTCATTTTGTGGTCATGGTCATGGAAGCTTGCGGCCAGCAGCGTGACGGCGGGACGCACCATCTTTCCGCCGCCGCCGATGGCCTGGGTCAGCAGGCCGTCACCAGGAAGCCCTGCCTGGGCCGTCAAAGCCTGGAGGTCTTCAGCCACACGGTCAAGGTCATCTTTGACCGGCGCATAGATAAACTGGACGAGGTTTTCTATAGTCTCTGTCATCCCGTAATCCCTATCCCTACTGGTCCCTAGGCGCCGCGTTCTGGGTAACTATACGCTCTGGCGTGGACCACGGTTGTTACGCTTCTGGTCTGCCCAGCTTGGCCATCTGCTCCTCCACCAAGCTGTCATCCAGTTTGGTGAAGAGAATTTCAGGCGTACCCAACTGGTGGCCGGGGCTGGGCAGCGTTAGCGTCCAGCCTTCATCCTGCACGTTACCGGTGAAGCCCATCATCTCATGCAGCTTTTGGGCGCTGAAGGGGATGACGGGGTAGGTCATGACCCGGAGGCCGGATATGGCGCAGAGGGCCGTGTAGAGGGTGTGGGCGGCGGCCGCTGTGTCTTCTTTGACCTGCTTCCAGGGCGCTTGGGCTTCCAGGTAGCGGTTGGCGTCACGAGCGAGCGCCATCCAGCCCTGCACTGCCTCCCGGAAGTGGCACGCCTCTATGCTGGCGGCAACGCTCTCCATGGCGGCCTCTGTCTTGGCGATAAGCTCTGCGTCTTCAGGGCGAGGTTGCCCTGCGTCCGGCGCTTTGCCGTCGAAGTGGCGGCTAATCAACGTAAACACACGGTTCACGAGGTTGCCGTACGTGGCGACAAGCTCGTCGTTGTTGCGGCGTACGTACTCAGTCCACGAAAAGTCGGAGTCGCCATTCTCAGGCATGTTGGCTGTCAGGTGGTATCGCAGCGGGTCAGCGGGGAACTGGTCGAGATAATCAGGAACCCATACCGCCCAGTTGCGGCTTGTCGATAGCTGCTTGCCCTCCAGGGTGAGGAACTCATTGGCGGGTACGTCGTAAGGCAGGATGTACTCGCCCTTGGCCATGAGCATGGCGGGCCAGATGATGGTGTGGAAGGGGATGTTGTCCTTCCCAATGAAGTTGTACATGCGGGTGGCGGGGTCAGTCCAGAAGGGCTTCCAGGCATCAGGGTCGCCGGCGCTCTGCGCCCACTCTTTGCTGGCCGATAGGTAACCAATCACGGCCTCAAACCATACGTAGATGCGCTTGTCCTGAAAGCCTTCGATTGGCACGGGGACGCCCCAATCGAGGTCGCGGGTGATGGCGCGATCACGGAGGCCCTCATTGAGGTAGCCACGGGTGAAGTTGCGGACGTTGGCGCGCCAGTGGTCCTGCTTGCTCACCCACTCCAGCAGCGGCTTCTCAAAGGTGCTCAGCTTGAAGAAGAGGTGTTCGGCATCGCGAATCTCCACCGGGTAGGCTGCGCCGTTGTTCATGTAGACGGGGCTGCCAAGCTCCACGGGGTCAAGCGTGTGGCCGCAGTTGTCGCACTGGTCGCCACGGGCGCGAGGGTTCTGACAATGGGGACAGATGCCCTCCACGTAGCGGTCGGGGAGGAAGCGCTGAAAGTCGGGGGAGTAAGCCACCTTCATGGTTGCGGGGTAGATGTAGCCTTTGTCGTTGTAGTCCTTGATGAACTCGTGAACCGTCTCCCGGTGGTTGTCAGTGCCGGTGGTGGTGAAGAGGTCGAACGTGATGCCCATGCGCTCCCAGGAGTCCATGAACGAGTTGTGGTATTTGTCCACGACGGCCTGGACGGTGGTGCCTTCCTGCTCAGCGCGGAGGGTGACGGGGGTGCCGTGTTGGTCACTTCCGGAGACCATGAGGACGCGGTTGCCCTTCATGCGATGGTAGCGGGCAAAGATGTCAGCCGGCAGGTAGCAGCCAGCCAGGTGGCCGAGGTGCAGCCAGCCGTTGGCGTAGGGCCAGGCGACGCCGATGAATATGGTCTCAGGCATAGGGGTTTGCGCTCACGAAGCAGGTGCCACGCATTCTAGCATAGCCAGGTAGCTCTGAGTGGGGTGGCCTACGTTGCTCTTCCCACCCAACCCACCCTGAACGTTTTTGCGAGAGAGACAGGGGGACACCCCCTGTAACCCCTGGCAGAGGGCGAAGCCCTCTGCACTCCGTACTCACAGCACGACCGCCACCCCTGTTGTACAATCCCAGCGTCTCGTGAAGCTTATACCAAAAGGCGCTTGTCCCATGCGCGTGCTCATCGTTGGTGGTGGCCCCGCGGGCCTCTACCTTGCCCATCTTCTCAAGCGTGATAACCCTGCCCATGACGTTGTTGTGCGGGAGCGCAACCGGTCCGGTGACACCTTTGGCTTTGGCGTCGTGTTCAGCGACAATACCCTCGATACGCTGGCGAGCCATGACGCCGTGGTCCACGGAGAACTTCAGCAGGCCACTGTGCGCTGGGATCCCATTGAGGTGCGGCACAGGGGCGAGACCATCCACGCTTATGGCCACGGCTTCTCCGCCATCCCCCGTATGAAGCTGTTGCAACTGCTCCAAGGGCTCGCGTCTGGTGTGGGTGCGGAGCTCCAGTTCGAGCGTGACGTAACTGGCGCGGCGGAGCTTGAGGGCTTCGACCTTGTGGTGGCAGCCGATGGCGTGAACAGTGTCGTTCGCGATGCCTATCCTGACGCCTTTGACACCACCGTGAAGCAGGGCGCTACGAAATTTGCCTGGTTCGGCACTACAAAGCGGTTCGATAGCCTGACCTTCATCTTTGAGCAGAGCCAGCATGGCTGGTTTGGGGCGCATTCCTACCCCATAGACGACGCTACCAGTACGTTTCTCATCGAGTGCGACGAGCAGACATGGCGCAACGCTGGCTTCGACGGTCCTGAGCACGACCCCTCTACCCCCGGCGCCAGCGACCTACTGGGCATGGTCTATTTGGAGAAGCTGTACGCAAAGCACCTTGCAGGCGGGAAGCTGCTGGCCAACAACTCTAAGTGGCGTACCTTTCCCACCATTAGCAACGGCACATGGCGGTATGAGAACGTGGTGCTCATGGGTGACGCTGCCCATACCGCGCACTTCTCCGTGGGCTCCGGCACCAAGATGGCGTTGGAGGACGCACTGGCCTTAGCTGACGCTCTTCGGGAGAACGCAGATATAAATGCCGCACTGGAACAATACGAGCGCGTGCGGCGTCCAGCGGTGGAGCGTGTGCAGAGCGCGGCCCAGCCGAGCCAGGCGTGGTGGGAGCGTATGTCGCCCCTCATGGAACGTGATCCAGATGACCTGTCGTTCCACTTCCTCACGCGCACACCACGTGTCACGCTGGACGGCCTGCGGGTACGGGACCAAGTCTTGGTACGCCGCTTTCAGGAGTCGTGGGCAGCGAGGCACGGCGTCGACCGGCGTACGTCCGCTTTGGCGGCACCCCTAGCATTGGACGGCGTTACGCTGGCCAACCGGCTGGCCGTGCCTGTAATTGGAGCCTCATTGGCGGAGATAGCGGCCCCGGCTCTCAGCGGCGCTGGGCTAGTGGTGGTGTCGCTAGGTGAGGGGAACGACATGAGTGAAGCGGTGGACTACGTCCATGAACACACCGGGGCCTTGGTCATGGCACGATTGTATGGCGTGGAAGCAGGGTCCCTGGGCCAAATGGCGGAACGCGCAG